>JASFRZ010000021.1:0-21796 GCA_050114655.1 Acidobacteriota bacterium | reverse complement strand
CCGAGGGCGACAAGAACTACATGTCCCGCCTGCAGGAGTTCACCCTGACGCGCGTGCGCGGCCTGCCCGCCGGCTACCCGGACCACGTCGTGCTTACGCTGTACGACGAAGAGCTGTTCAAGTACCCGTTCATATTCATGTCCGACGTCGGCACGGTGGGCTTCGACGACCTCGAGGTGGAGCGCCTGCGCGCTTACTTGCTCAAGGGCGGATTTCTGTGGGTCGACGACTTCTGGGGCAACGCCGCGTGGGACCAGTGGTCGCACGAAATCGGTCGCGTCTTGCCGGCGGACGAATACCCGATCCTGGACATTCCGCCGGACCACCCCATTCGCCAGATGCTCTATCCGGTCGACAAGTTCCCGCAGATTCCGTCCATCCAGTGGTGGCGCAGTACCGGTCGCTACACCACCTCGGAGCGCGGCGCCGAGTCCGCCGTCCCGCACATGCGCGGCATCAGCGACAGGAACGGTCGCTTGATGGTGCTGATGTCCCACAACACCGACATTGCCGACGGCTGGGAGCGCGAAAACGAGGACTTCGAGTTCTTCGAGAACTTCTCATTCCCGGCCTACGCCGTGGGCATCAACGTCAGCCTGTACTCGATGACGCGCTAGCTACAGGCGCGCATAGCTGGCGCGCATCTTCGAGTAGGTTTCCGTCCACGTGAGGTGCGCAACGGCGGCGGCGATCCGCTGCCGTTCGGCAAGGCCGGCGCGACGATCGAGGCGGGCGCGCAACGCCGCTGCCAGCGCCGCCTCGTAGCGCTCCGCGTCGGCCGGCGCGTCTCCTGCCGGCGGTTCGACGAGCGCCGCCAGCCCGGCGTCGATGAGCGCCCGGTCGACGATGAGCAGAGGGCCCGCGGTCGCACTCGCCACCACCGGACAGCCGCAGGCGAGGGCTTCCAGCAGCACCAGGCCGAACGGCTCGTGCAACGACGGCAAGGCGAATACGTCAGCACGGCGAAAGATCGCCGCCAGCTGCTCCGCGGGCACGTGGCCCGGCAGCGCCAGGCGCTCCCCGAGGCCGGCGCCTTCGGCTTCGGCGAGCAGCGCGGTGCGTCGCTCGTCGGGTCCGGTGCCGAGGATGGTGAGGCGCGCGTCGTCCAGCTCGGCGCGGCCGAGTGCTCGGATCAGATGCTCGAAGCCCTTCCATTCGACGTACTTGCCGGCGGCGACGATCAGCGGACGCGACGCGATGGCATCCCCGCTGCGCTCCGCGCCGCCGGCACCCTGCGTCGTGGAGGACGATCGCTGCACCGGCTCATCCGCCTCGCCGGGAGGAAAGAACACCCGCTCGTCGAAACCGTTGGCCACTACCGTTACCCGTTCCGCAGGCACACCGTAAGAGCGTCGCGTATCCGCGGCAACCTCCTCGCTCACCGCCATGAACAGCGCCACCTCATCGAGCACCCCGGCGAACAGCTCGAGGTGCCGCGACGCCTGCCGAGCCTGCTGCAGTCCGGTGCCGTGCACCGTCACCACCACGGGAACGTCGACCTCCCCGGCCACCCCGGTCTGCACCCACAGGTGGTGCACGTGGATCAGATCGGGGGCGAACGACGGGATGAGCGCGTCGACACGACGGCGGAACGCCGAGACGTAGCAGCGCGCCTGATCCACCGTCAGGTCGGCATAGCGCCGCGACGGATACGGCATGACGTCGGACATCCCGGGGATCAGATCGGGATATTCGCTTTCGGCGCCGCAGCGCACCGTGGTGAGCTCGTCGCCGAAGAAACCGCTGAAGTCGTCGTCCGCGTAGCCGGCGCACAGCAGATGCAACTGATCGCCCGCGGCGGCGGCGCAGCGCCAGATGTTGCGCAGGAACATCCCGCTGCCGGTCATGTCGGGGCGCTGCCCGAGGATGTGGAGAACGCGCATTGCGGCTACCTCGTCGATGCCGTGGGCTCAGCATACAAGTGCTCGCAGAGCTCCGCTTCTTTGTTGCCGCCACCCCCGGACCCCGGGTACAGTCCCTCCTGCCTCGCGAGGCCCGCGAGGACACGACCACGTGAAAGGCCTTCGCAGTGATCGGTCGCTCCCTGGGGATCTATGAGGTTACCGAGCTGCTCGGCAAGGGCGGCATGGGGGAGGTGTACCGCGCCCGCGATCCCAAGCTGAAGCGCGATGTCGCGATCAAGGTCCTGCCGGAGGCCCTCGCCGGCGATCCCCAGCGACTGGCGCGCTTCGAACGCGAAGCGCAGCTTCTGGCGTCCCTCAACCACGCCAACATCGCCGCCATTTACGGGCTCGACGAGGCCGACGGCACCCGCTTCCTGGTGCTCGAGCTGGTCGAGGGCGAGACCCTCGAAGAGCGCCTTCAGCGCGGCCCGTTGGAGCTGCAACGAGCGCTGGAGATCGGCAAACAGGTCGCCGAGGCCCTCGAGGAGGCGCACGGCAAGGGCATCGTTCATCGCGATCTCAAGCCCGGAAACGTCAAGGTGACCCCTGACGGCCGCGTCAAAGTGCTCGACCTCGGTCTCGCCAAGGCGCTCGTCGACGAGGGCGGCGTCAAGCAGGCGATCGACCTGTCGCAATCTCCCACCATGGCGGTGGGCGGCACCGTGGCGGGCGTGATCCTCGGCACGGCGGCCTATATGAGCCCGGAACAGGCGCGCGGCAAGGAGGTCGACGCGCGGGCGGACATCTGGAGCTTCGGTTGCGTGATGTATGAGCTGCTCGTCGGCCGCAGGACCTTCGCCGGCGAGACGGTGTCCGACACGATGGCGGCAATTCTCAAGGAAGAGCCGACGTGGAGCGCGTTGCCCGACGGACTGCCGTACTCCATTCAGCAACTCGTGCACCGCTGCCTGCAAAAGGACGCGCGCCGCCGGCTGCAGGCGATCGGCGACGCACGCATCGAGCTCGACGACGTACTCCGCAGCATGGAGATGGCCAGCGGGCCGGGGGTCGCCGGGGTCGGAGCAGGCGCCTCGTTGATCAGCGGGCCGATGGCCACAACGACCGGGCCGGTGCCGACGACCTCGGGTCCCATTCCGACGCAGACCGGGCCGCTACCTGTCGCCGGGGCGACGCCGGTCGCGCCAACCACCACCGGCGGCGTCGCCCCTTCGTCGTCCGACACGGCAGGCAGCCGCGGTGTCTCCTGGGCTGCGACCGCGCTGCTGATGGTCGTCGTCGCGACGGTCGCCGGGGTCACCGCCTGGACCCTGAAGCCGGTGCCGACCGCCGTCGATCGCCGGGTTACCCGCCTGGCGCTGCCGATGATCGACACCACCCTGGATGTGTGGGGCTCCTCATGGCCGGTGGTCGCGATCTCCGCCGATGGTCGCAACCTGGCCTTCGTCGGCAGCGATGAACAAGGCGTATCGCGTATCTACATCCGTGCCATGGATCGCGCCGACGCCGTGCCGGTGGCCGGTAGCGAAGGCGGCCAGATGCCTTTCTTTTCCCCGGACGGCAACTGGCTGGGCTTCTATCTCGGTTTCGAGAGTATCCAACGGGTGCCCCTGTCCGGCGGCTCCGCGACCCTGGTCACCACTGACGTCGGCGGCGTCGCCTCGTGGGGTGAGGGTGACCGGATCGTGCACGGCAACTCACAGCGCGGCATCTCGATCACCGACGCCTCCGGCAACCGCACCGAGTCAATCATCGACCCCGACCCGGACGCCAACGAGACGTTCATCAGCGAGGCGCACCTGCTGCCCGGCGGCACACACCTGGTCTACAGCGTCGAGATGTCGGGCGACGGGCCACGCTCGCGCATCATGTTGCTCGACCTCGCCGATCGCTCCAAGCGCGTGCTCGTCGACGACGGCACGCGCCCACACTATGTTCCCACCGGACATCTGCTGTTCGGCCGCGGTGAATCCCTCATGGCCCAGGCCTTCGACATCGACACGATGGAGACTTCCGGGCAGCCGTTCGCGGTGATGACCGGTGTGCTCACCGACGACGCCGGCGAGACGCAGTTCGCCGTCTCCGACAACGGAACACTCGTGTATATCGGCGGCGGGACGGTGGTCTCGAGCATGGACCTGTTGATCGTCGACGGCTCGGACAGCGACAACGCCCGCGAGATTGCCGGCGGCGTCCAGTTCGAATGGCCGGAGATCTCGCCCGACGGCACCCGTGTGGCCACAGCGATCCATGACGACCGCCATGGCATCTGGGTCTACGACATTGACACCGGTCGCCGCATCCGGGTGAGCTTCGTCGGCAACGATGGCCATCCGGTGTGGACGCCGGACGGCACGCACGTGGTGTTCTACTCGGGCACGCGCAACGGTGGGGACCTGTACCTGGCGGCGGCCGACGGAAGTGACGGCGGCGACCCGACCCTGATCAGCGAAGCCGAGTACGGCCGCGTACCCCGATCCTTCTCTCCCGACGGCCGCTACCTGGTGTTCTCCGAGACCCATCCCGAGCGCCGCGACGACGTCTGGCTGCTCGACATGGAGACCGGAGAGGAAAGGACGCTTCTGGCCACGCCCTACGACGAATCCTGGGGCATGGTGTCGCCCGACGGCAAGTGGCTCGCATACACCTCCGACGAGACGGGAACCTCGGAGGTCTACCTGCAGCCGTTTCCCGGTCCCGGGGCCAAGACCGCGGCATCGAGCGGCGGCGCCGGAATCCCGATGTGGGCCCCCGACGGCCGCACTCTCTACTTTCTCAGCGACCTCGGCCTGACCGCGGTCAGTATCAGCGGGGACGGTCCCACCGTCGGGGAGCCGCGCTCGATCGACGCGGACTGCTGCGTGCAGGGCTTCTACTGGCCCGCCCCGGACGGGCACGGCTTTTTGCGCGTGCGCTGGAGCGACGAAGATCAGCCGACGCCCTCGCACATCAACATCGTGCTTGACTGGTTTGAGGAACTGCGCCGGCAAGCCTCGCGGTAGAACCGGCGCCTCGCGCCTTTGAAATGCTTGGAAATCCCCCGATACCCTTGTCCGCAACGCGAAGCCGCCAGATCACCGAGGAGAAGGCAATGTCCCAGCAACGCTCCCTGTCCGCCGTCGCCGTCGCCTTGTTGCTCGCTGCGATGGCCTGCCAGGCCGCCCCGGAGGCGACCGACGAAACGCCCCCCCCGAGCCCACCCACTCCACCGCCGTCGGTGGTCGAGATCACCACCACCAACTACGCGTTTAACGCCCCGCCTTCCTTTCCCTCCGGCTGGGTGACGCTGCACCTGACCAACGAGGCCGAGGAGCCTCATTTCATGACGCTCACGCGCCTCCCCGAGGGTCACACGTTCGAGGAGTACAGCCGCGACGTCGCCGGTCCGTTCGCCGCGCTATACAAGGAATACCGTGCCGGCACGCTGGATCAGGCGGAGTTCTTCGCCCAGCTCACCGCCGCGCTGCCTGCCTGGTTCCCGGCCGAAGCGCGCGGCGGCGTGGCGTTGACCTCGCCCGGGCAGTCGGCGCAGACCACCGTGTACCTGGAGCCGGGCGACTACGTGATGGAGTGTTACGTGCGGCCGCCGGATCCCGAGGGCGACAAGTTCCACGGCGAGCTCGGCATGCTGCGCCCGCTGGTCGTGACCGCCGAATCGACCGACGCCACGCCGCCGGAAGCCGACGTCGAGATCACCCTGTCGAACTACGAGATCACCGTCGAAGGCGAGCTCACCGCGGGGACGCACACCATTGCCGTGCACGTCGCCGAGGCCCCGGAAGGGCTGATCGGCCACGACGTCAACCTGGTGCGGCTCGAGCCCGACGACGATCTCACCGAGATCGCCGCATGGATGAGCTGGGTCGACGCGCTGCAGTCGCCCGCCCCGGCGCTCTTCCTCGGCGGCGCGGAGCAGGCCGAGCCCGGGCTGACCAGTTACGTCACCATCGACCTCGACCCCGGGCGCTATGCTTGGGTGTCCGAGGGCTACGGGGCTCAGGGCATGGTCAAGGAATTCACCATTCAGTAACGCTCCCCGGAGCGCCCGCGGCCGTCCTCCGCGCCGGCGGCGCAGGGAAGCGCCCACAAAGGAGGAAACCGCTCGATGCTTCGATGGCTCGCGGTGGTGATCGTCGCTGCTATGTCCGTGCAACCACTCCCGGCGACGACGACGATGCCGCAGGGCGCTGCCCCGGGCACCACCATCACGCGCTTCGCCTTCGATCCGAGTCCGATCGCCCTGTCGGGGGACGCGCAGGGAAGCCGCTACCTCGAGGCCTCGGGCCGCGAGGCGGCCTTCCTCGGGCACGAGAACGGCAGCTTCGAAGCCTGGGCGTACCCCCTCAAGGTCCTGCACGACTTCGAACTCGGCTTCGGGGTGGCGGCGTACAACGAGCCCATCCCCGGCGCTGACCTGATCAGCCGGGTGACGGTGCGGCCCGAGTCGAGCACGATCCGCTACGCCCATTCTGCGTTCACTGCCGATGCCACCTGGTTCGTTCCCCTGCATGAGGCCGGCGGCATGGTGCTGCTGGACATCGACGCTTCCGAGCCGGTCACCGTGCGGGTGCGCTTCCGTACCGACCTCAAGCCGATGTGGCCGGCCGGGCTGGGAGGCCAATACAGCTACTGGGACGATTCCGTCAAGGCTTTCGTCATCGGCGAGGGCAGCGGGCAGCATGCCGCGCTGATCGGCTCGCCGCTCGGGCTGCAGCCGCCCACCCAGCCGGCGCACAACCTGCCCGACGCACCGAGCGAGTTCTCCATCCTGGTGACGCCCGAAGCCGCCTCCGCCGGGCTGGTGCCGATCGTCATCGCCGCCAGCGTCGAGGGCTTGGATGACGCCCGGGCGACGTACGACAGGCTGCTCACCGGAACCGAGGCGCTGTACCGCGAATCGGCGGCGCACTACCGCGACCTACGTGAGGAGATGGTCAGCGTCGAGGCACCCGACGAGCGCATCGGCCTGGCCCTCGAGTGGGGCAAGGTGGCGCTCGACAAGGGCTACGTCTGTAACCCGCACCTGGGATGCGGTCTGGTCGCCGGACTGGGGCCGTCGGGCATCACCGAACGACCCGGCTTCGGCTGGTTCTTCGGCGGCGACGCCTTCATGAACATGTGGGCGATGACCGCCTACGGCGACTTCGAAACAGTGCGCAACTCGCTGGAGTTCCTGCGTGAGCGACAGCGCGACGACGGCAAGATGATGCACGAGCTGTCGCAGGGGGCTCACTACATCGACTGGTTCGGCGACTATCCCTACGCCTACTACCACGCCGACACCACGCCGCTGTACATCAGCGCGGTGCGCGATTACGTGCGCATCAGCGGCGACACGGAGCTGGCGAGAGACTTCTGGCCATCGATCAAGCTGGCCTACGAGTACTGCGCCTCGACCGACGACGACGGCGACGGGTTGATGGACAACACGCTCGCCGGCCTCGCCGCAGTCGAGACCGGCGCGCTGCGCAGCTCCGAGGTGCTGACCGACGTCTACCTCGCCGCCGCCTGGGCCACCGCCGCCGATGCCACCGCCGAGCTCGCCTTGATCGCCGGCGACGAGGCCTTCGGGCACGCAGCCGCCGACGCAGCACTGAAGGCGGTTGATACCGCCAACGCGCGCTTCCTCGACGACGACGACCGGCAAATCTACTTCGCCATTCTGCGGGACGGCACCGGGCAGGCGGAAGCTTCGGTGTGGACCGCCTGGGGGATGTGGCGCGACGTCTTCGACGCCGGCCGCCCGGCGGTCGAGGGCACCCTCGACACCCTCGCCGGCGCCGGCATCGGCGCCGACTGGGGCACCCGCATGCTGTCGCGCGACAGCGCCCTGTACGAGCCGCTGAGCTACAACAACGGCGCCATCTGGCCGTTCCTCACCGGCTTCGCCATCCTCGGCCTCTACGAGCAAGGCCGGGCGCCGGCGGCCTGGGCCTACCTCGACGGCACCGCCGACCTGACCTTCATCGACGGACGCGGCTACATCACGGAGTTGCTGTCGGGCGATCGCCTGCAGCCGATCGACGCCGCCGTGCCACACCAGCTTTTTGCAACCTTCGGCTACGTCGCCGGCTTGCTGCGCGGCATGGTGGGTTTGCGCGCCGACGCGCTGATCGACGGTAACGGCGCAGTGACCACCGGCGGCCTGCGTCTGCGGCCGCAGCTGCCTGCCGGTTGGGACTGGCTGCGGGTGCACAACCTGCGTTTTCGCGACACGCGCTTCGATCTCGACATCGAGCGCAATGACACCTCGATCACCGCCACGGTGCGCGCCGCGCACGCCGGGCCCCTGCCGCTAACCGTCGACCTCACCCTGCCGGTGGGCGCCCGGCCTACGGGTCCCGAAATCGAGTCGCTGATCACGGCGGGTGCGGACACCACCCCGCGCCAGCGCG
Source organism: Acidobacteriota bacterium (assembly GCA_050114655.1). Classification (GTDB taxonomy): domain Bacteria; phylum Acidobacteriota; class UBA890; order UBA890; family UBA890; genus JASFRZ01. The sequence continues at coordinate 13,539 of JASFRZ010000021.1, read as the reverse complement.
GCGTGCGCGTCACCTGGTCGCCGCAGCCGCAGAACGGCAGCGACACCGTCCGCATCGATCACGACGGCGGCATCGCCATCCGCCCGCTGCACGAGCCGCTGCGACTCGGCGATACTCCCCGGCGCCTACGCGTCATCGACACGTGGATCGACGGCGACGCGTACACCGCGCGCCTCGAGGGCCGCGCCGGCCGTACCTACCGGGTCGAGCTCGAAACGCCCCTGGAGCCGGTCTCGGTATCCAACGCGACAGAGCTGGCGCGCGACGGCGACAAGCTGCTGCTCGAAGTCTCGTTCCCCCCGGGCGACGGCGACTGGGTGACCCTCGACCTCGTCGTCCACCGCGGCGATGGGCGCGACGACGAGCCCCGCTAGATCCGGGGCATCGCCACCACCACCGCGAGCAACACCGGGTGGATCGCACCGGTGGCGGTGACCTTCGTCATCCGTTGATCGCCGCCGGCATCTATCTCTATCTCGAGCCTCTCGCCACGATGGCACTTGCCGTGTTCCTGTTGGGCGAACCTTTCGACCCGTTCGTTGCGCTCGGCGCCGCCACGCTGTCCCCCGAGGTCGAATACGGATCGCTGAATCCCGCCGACCCAAGTACTATCAGGGCGCCATGGAAATGCTCCTCGACGGGGAGTGGGTCGACCGCGACTCACGCTTCGAAGTCCACGATCCGCAGGACGGCAGCCTGCTCGACGCGGTGCCGCTGGCGAGCGAAGACGACATGCGGGCGGCGATCGACGCCGCCGTTGTCGGCGCGACCCGTGCGCGCGCGATGCCGGTGCACGAGCGCATGGCGATCCTGCATCGCGCCGCCGATCTCATCGACAAAGACCTCGAGGGCTACGCCACCACGATCGCGCGCGAGGGCATCAAGACCATCCGCGAGGCGCGCAAGGAAGCCGGACGCGCGGTGCACACCATGCGTCTGTCGGCGGAAGCGTGCCGCCGCGTCACCGGCGAGACCGTTGCCTTCGACCAGTACCCCGGCGGCGACAACCGTGTGGGCTACTGGATTCCCGAGCCGCTGGGGATCGTCGCCGCGATCACACCGTACAACGACCCGCTCAACCTGGTGGCACACAAGGTCGGCCCCGGGCTGGCCGCCGGCAACGCGGTGATCGTCAAGCCCGACAGCAAGACCCCATTATCGGCGCTCAAGCTCGCCCGAGCGATTCACGATGCCGGCATGCCCGCCGGCGTGCTGCAGTGCCTCAGCGGTCCGGGCAAGGTCATCGGCGACGTGCTGGTCACCGATCCGCGGGTGCGCATGGTGTCGTTTACCGGCGGGCTCGAGGTCGGCCGCATCATCGCTGCACGTGCCGGGCTGAAGAAGCTCGGCATGGAACTGGGCAGCAACTCTCCGGTCATCGTGATGGGCGACGCGGATCTCGATGCCGCTCTCGAGGCGGTGGTCAGCGGCGCCTTCTGGGCGGCGGGGCAGAACTGCCTGCACGTGCAGCGCCTGCTGTTGCACGACGACATCTATGACCACTTCAGCGCCCGCTTCGCCGCCGCAGCAGCGGCCTACGTCGTGGGCGACAAGCTGGACGAGGCAACCGACATGGGGCCGCTCATCAACGAAGATGCGGCGCAAGAGGTCGAGCGCCTGGTCGACGACGCGGTCAGCGGCGGCGCCTCGCTGCTCACCGGCGGCACACGCAACGGCGCCTTCTACGACCCGACGGTGCTGGCCGACGTCCCGGACGACTGCGTGTTGGCGCGCGAGGAGGTCTACGGCCCGGTGACGCTGCTGTACCGCTTCGCCGACCTCGACGAGGCCGTCCGCCGCGCTAACGAGGTCGACTACGGCCTGCACGCCGCGATCTTCACCCGCGACATCGACAGCGCGCTGCGTGCCGCCGAGCAGCTCGAGTGCGGCGGCGTGATGATCAACGAGTCCACCGACTACCGCATGGACGCCATGCCGTTCGGCGGCGTCAAGGGATCGGGACTCGGCCGCGAGGGCATCGAGTTCGCCATCCGCGAGATGACCGAGCCCAAGACGGTGTGCTTCACGCGACATCGCTGAGCCCGCTCGATGAGTAACAGCATCGTCGCCGCGCCGCGAGGCTCTTGCCGGCGAGGGGGAGGTGGTGCAAGCTCGGGTCCCCGTGCCCGGCAACGGCGCGGCGCGATCTTTCCCATCTGTACGCGAAAGAGGAGAGTAAAGCATGGCGGAAGCATGGCAGCTTAAAGGACAGTACATGGAAGTTTGCACGTGCGATGCGATCTGCCCCTGCATCACGCTGAGCGACCCGACCGTCGGTGACTGCACCGCGGTGCTGGGCTGGCATATCGACGAGGGCGCCTACGGCGAAGTCGACCTCTCCGGTCTCAATGTGGCAGTGGCGCTGTACTCGCCCGGGAATATGGGCGAGGGGAACTTCAAGGTCGGCCTGCTCATTGACGATCGCGCGACGGAGGCACAGCAGGGAGCGATCGGCACGCTCTGGGGCGGCGAGGCCGGCGGCCATCTCGGCCACATCGCCGAGCTCATCACCGAGGTCGCCGGCATGGAAACCGTGCCGCTCACCTTCGAGAGCGACGGCAAGACCGGCGGCAGCATCCGCATCGGCGACGTCGGCGGAGCCGAGTGGCAGGCGATCGAGGGGCAGGAGGGCGGTCCGGTGACCGTAGAAGGACAGCCGCTGGCGATCGCGCCCGGATACCCGGCGGTGGTTGCGCGCGCGACGCGCGCCCATGTCGACGCGTTCGGGATCAAGTTCGATGTTCAGGGACGGCAGGCGATGATGTCGCCGTTCGCCTACGCCGGCCCGTAAAGCGGCCCCGTGGCGGCATTCGAGCCTGCCACCGTCGCGCTGTGGCGTGACCGGACGATCATCGTCGCCGGCCTCGCCATCGTGACCGCGACGGCATGGGCGTACCTCGTACGCCTGCATGCCGCCCCGGCTCATGCCATGCTCGACCACGGTCGGGCGGCCCCGTGGGGCCCTTCGGAGCTACTGTTCGCCGGGGTCCTCTGGGCGATGATGGTGATCGCCATGATGCTGCCGTCCGCATCGCCGATGCTGCTGGTCTTCGCCGCGTTCAGCCGCCGGCGCCTCGGGAGCGACCCACTGACCAGCACCGCCATGCTGGCGCTCGGCTATCTCCTGGTGTGGGTCGGCTACAGCGTCGCCGCGGTGACCCTGCAGTGGGGTCTACAGCGCGCCGCGATGGCGTCTCCGGCCGGCGTCATCGCCAGCCCACGCCTCGCTGCGCTTTTCTTGCTGGTGGCAGGCATCTTCCAATTCACACCCCTCAAGCACGCCTGCCTGATGAAGTGCCGCACGCCGATGGCGTTCATCATTCACGAGTGGCGCCCCGGCCGCGGCGGAGCTCTGGTGATGGGCTTGCGGCATGGCGCCTACTGCGTCGGGTGCTGCTGGGCGCTGATGGCGCTCATGCTGGTGCTCGGCGTCATGAACCTGGCGTGGATGGCGGCGCTGACGGTGTTCGGATTGCTGGAGAAGATCGCGCCGGCGCCGCTGTGGACCGGGCGAATCGCCGGCGTTGCGCTCATCGCATGGGCGGTCATCATCCTGGTCCTGTAGCCGGATCCCACCGCCGCCCGCAACCACCGTGCCGCCTTTCGAATTGCGCCGGTCAGCGTGTGAGTTTCAGGGCTCGCTTTGCCCGATGGTATCGCTCGGGTACCGTTGGCCAGCGGTGCGCGGCATTTCGAGGGCTCACTGAGGGGGATCGCCATGGCCAGCGACCTGGAGTTTGTCGAGTTCGTCGTCGAGCAGATCGGCGAGGAATGCGACGTCACCTACAAGCACATGTTCGGCGAATACGGCCTGTACTCGAAGGGCAAGATCGTCGCGGTGATCTGTGACAACCGTCTCTACATGAAGCCCACCGACGCCGGCCGCTCCTTTATCGGCGAGCCCGTCGAGGCGCCGCCCTACCCCGGCGCCTCCGACCGTTTTCTCATCGAGGAGCAGATCGAAGACCGGGACTGGCTCACCGATCTGGTGAAAGTAACCGAGGCGGCGCTGCCGGCACCGAAGCCACGCAAGCGCAAGAAGAAGCCCGGGACACGCAAGAAGGCGAAGAAAACCGGGACCCGGCAACGGAAGTAGCAGCCCGTGCAGCGCGGTACGCAGCGCCTGGCACGGCTTAACCGAAGAACGCAACCACGGAGGCGCCCACATGGAGCCGTCGCGACGCGATTTCATCAAGACAATGGGAGCCGGTTTGGCGAGTGCCGGCGTAGCCGCCTCTGCGCTCGCCTGTTCCGGCTCGGGCAGCGGTTCTGCTACCGGCGAGGCTGGTGCGAAGGCGGTGCCGTCCGGCGGCTCGGAAGCGCTTCTCGTCGACAACCCCGCCCACGTCGAGCCCGCGCCGGTGGGCTACGACCGCCTGCCGCTCGAGTGGCACCAGCAACGCGCGCGCCTGCTCAAGGAACGTGCCGGCGAGCTCGGTGCCGACGCGGTCGTGCTGCAGCGCGATCCCAATATCGTCTACTTCACCGGCTGCTTCCGCTCGAGCGGGGAGCGCACCACCCGGGTACTGTTCCGTTTGGATGAAGAGGACACAGCCTACTGGTACTCGCCGGCCATCGACCGCGACCTGATCACCTCCTGGTGGGCGACCGAGAACGAGTATTACTTCTGCTACCCGCACGCCGAAGGGGGTTTCCCGAACCGCGGCGAGCTCGTGCAGGGGCCGCGCGTCGACCTGTGGGAGTGGCTGCTCGAGGGCCTCGCGCGGCGCGGCCTGGGCGACAAGACCATCGCCCTGGACATCGAGCTGTCCGATGGGCAGCGTGCCACCGCTGCGCGCGTGCTGCCGCGCGCTCACTTCATCGATATCTCGCCGGTGTGCGAGCAGATGCAAGTGATCAAGACACCCGAGGAGATCTCGCTCACCCAGCGCGCCTACCGCTACATGGACAAGATCCACGCCTTCGCGCGCGACTACATCCTCGAGCGCGGCACTGACGCCACCGACTTCGAGCTCGGCCAGGCGCTGCAGGCCTACGGTATCGGCCTGCTGATGAACGACGTGCAGCGCGACGGGCGACCGCACAGTGCAGTCGGCATCGAGGTCACCTCCAACTACGTGCGCACCGGCGTGGCGAGCGCCTACCCGCACCCCAACCAGTTCTTCCACGCCGGGATCGACCGCGGCCAGACCGTCTACGTCAACACCGACATCCTGCTCGGCGGCATGGGCGGAGAGTGCTACCGCAACTACCTCATCGCGCCGCACACTGCCGCGCAGGAGAAGATGTGGCGCGTGGTGTCCGAGTGCGTGCAAATCCAGGAGGAGGAGTCCAAGCCGGGTGCGGTGTGCTCGGACATCGCCCTGAAGATCCACCAGCACCAGGTCGACAACGGTATGGCCGAGCTCATCTATCACCGCCCGGCGCACGGCCAGGGGAACTTCGGTGTCGGTCACCAGGCTCCGTTCATCGCGCTGGGCGACTACTCTGAGCTGCAGGAGAACATGACCTTCAGCATGGAGCCGGGCCTGTATGACGCCGCCAACGGCATCGGCATCAACCCGAGCGACAACCTGCGTGTGACGGCCGACGGCGGCGTGCGCTTCAGCCGCATCCCGTTCAGCGAGGAGTGGAGCTTCCTGGAGCTCTAGAAGGAAACCGATGCCCGAGATCACGCTGGTGCAGTATCGAGGTTTGAAGCCGAATACGACCATCTCTCCGCCCTGCGGCAAGGTACACATGGCGCTGCGCTTCAAGGGGCTGGAGTACGACATCCACAACATCACCTCGCGCGCCGAGATCACCCGATCCAACCCGCGCGGCCGGCTGCCGGCGCTGATCGTCGACGGCGAGACGATCGTCGACAGCACCGATATCGTCGACGCCCTCGAGGCACGCTTTCCCGATCCCCCGCTGGAGCCCGCCGAGCCGGTGGCGCGCGCCCGGGTGAAGATCCTCGAGGACTGGGCTGACGAGGTGCTGTACTTCTACGGCGTGTACATGCGCTGGTGCGTCGACGACCACTTCGAGCGCCTCCACAGCAACTACCTCAGCATGATGAAGGCACCGATGCGTTGGTACGTTCCGCGGGTGGTCCGCCGCGAGTTTCAGACGCGGGTCAGGAAGCAGGGCATCGGCCTGAAGGGCGAAGCAGTGGTCCGCCGCGAGCTCGACGGCTGTCTCGACGCCGTCGAGGCGCTGGTGCGCAACGCGCCGTTCGTGACCGGAGAACAGCTCACCCGCGCCGACCTGGCGATCGCCTGCATCGTCGACCAGATGATGGTGGAGCGGCTACACCCCGAGATCGCGGCTGCCGTCGCGGCGCGCGCCGACTTGATGGGCTGGCTCGACCGGGTGCACGAGCGCGCGCCCGGTGCCGCCTGAACCTTCCACGATCCTTCATGCGCCGACAGCGCCCGCGAATGCTAGTCTGCCGCCATGAGCCAACGCCTGCCCCGCCAGCTCGATGCGCACGAGATCCGCGTGCTCGGCTGCCTGCTCGAGAAAGAGCAGGCGACGCCGGAGTACTACCCGCTGACCTTGAACGCACTGGTCGCGGCGTGCAATCAGCGCAGCAACCGCATGCCGGTGCTCGACCTGTCGGACCGCGAGGTGCACGCGGCGGCCGAGCGTCTGCGCGAGGCTGGCCTGACGTCACGCGACGACCACGGCCGGGCCACCCGCTGGCGCCACATGCTCGACCGGCGTCTCCGGCTCGATGCTCCCAGCAAAGCCGCGCTCACAGTGCTGCTGCTGCGCGGCGCGCAGACGGCGGGTGAAGTGCGTGGGCGCAGCGGGCGGATGCACGAGTTCGCCTCGATCGGTGCGGCCGAATCCGCGCTCGCGGATCTCGCCGATCCCGACGATCCGCTGGTCGAGTTGCTGGAGGTCGAGCCGGGCCAGAAGGAGCCACGCTGGGCGCACCGCATGGGCGTCGACGAACCGGCCTCGGCACCGCCCGCCCGCAAGGCCGACGCTCCCGCCTCGACCCGACTCGACGTCGAGCAGGTGATGCTGCGGCTGGGGCGCCTCGAGCAGCAGGTTGAGGAGCTGCAGACCGCGGTCCGGCGGCTGCGGGGAGCCACGGCCTCGGGCAGCTGATCCAGGATCAGCTGGTCTCGCCTCAGCAGTGCGCGGAGCGGGCGCCCCTGGACTCGCGCGTTTGCTTGCGGTAGAAAGCAAGCAGACGAAAGGAGCCAGCGATGACCCTCCGCCGCCGCGCATTCCGCCGCATCCTTGTGCTGGCCTGCCTGCCGGCCGCCCTGCTGTGCGCCGTTGCGGCCGCCCAGAGCAGCGATTCGATCGCCGGCTACGGACCGTGGACCTTCGGCATGCGCCGTTTCCAGGTCGCCAGCTTCCGCGAGTTCGGCCCGTACCTGCCGGTCGAGAGCACCGGTGGCCTGGAGACCCGCAACGGCGAGTTCGAGGGAGAAGTCACGAACACCTCCTTCGTCTTCGACGACGACGGTCTGCGTTACATTCAGATCTGGGCCTACGAGGGCAACGAGATCGACGACATGATGCGTGCCCTGCATCGCGTGTACGTGCACATGAGCGAGCGTTACGGCGACCTGATGATGGAGTCGACCAAGCTCCCTCCGGGCCTCAATCTCGAGGAGCTTGCCGACCTCATCCCGGACGAGTACCTGCAGCCGCTGTCGCGACCGACCGAGCAGCAGACGCAGGTGATGGACCGGCGGCGCATCCAGCAGAGCATCAGAAACATCGATTTCGAGCCGGTCTGGCAACCCGAAGGGGCGCGCATCGTCGGGCAGATCGGGCGCATCGAAGTGCTCGGCGGGACGAACGTGATGCTGTACTACCGGCGCGGGGCGGACTGGCGCCCGGCGGAGCGCGTTGCCGCGGCCGAAGCGGAAACGGGGCCGGCCGAAGTGGTCGATGTCGGTGCGTACATCAGCGCCACGCTCGAGCCGGCGGAGCGCTACGCGTTGCGCGCCGCCGACAGTGCCTTGCTGGCGCGCTATCCGGAGCTCGGCAACGACCCCGACGCCTACGTCGTGTCCATGCCGCTCGGCCAGGCACGCTCGGTGGTGGCGCTCGTCGGCAACTACGACGATGGCTTCGAGCTGCGCATCCTACCGCCCGCCGTAGCCGAACCCTCCGAGCTCCCGTTCACTCGCGAGGACGACCGCTACGTGCTCGATTTCGAGGCCACCGCGCGGGCGCGCGAGGGTGACGGTGTGCGCACCTGGCCGGTCGCCCTCCGCTTCGCGATCCACGAGGACGACGAGCCGGGCAAGATGCGCGTGATCCCCATTGCCATGCGACGCGGCGTCGTGACATTGGACGAGCGTACGGTCGAGTTCGCGGTCAGCGGTGACGGCGGGGTCTTCAACGACCGCGTCGACAGCGTGTTCTTCGACATCGACGGCAACGGCGAGTTCGATCAGAGGCAGAACTCGCCGGAGCGCTACCAGGTCATCGACGGCTATTTCACCCTCGACGGCACCAACTGGGAGTTCGTGGTCGACCATTACGGCGACCGCGTCTCCTTCTTTCCGCTCGACGACAGCTACCCGGAGCGCATCGCGCTCAACGAGGGCGCGCCCGCGCCCGACTTCGAGTTCGTCGACCTGCAAGGGGTGAGCCGCCGCCTGAGCGACTACCGCGGCGAGGTGGTGCTGCTCGACTTCTGGGGCGCCTGGTGCGGCCCCTGTCACGCCGAGGCGCCCCACCTGGTCGAGGCCTACGAGCGCTTCGCCGCCCGCGGCTTCGAGATCATCGGCATCGACTACGGCGACGACGAGGAGCAGCAGCGCGCCTTCATGGAGGAGTTCGGCATCGACTGGCCGCAGACCCGCGAGTCCAACGCCGCCCGCCCGATCCACGAGCTGTACCGCGTGCCCGACTGGCCGACCCACTTCCTGATCGACGAGGACGGGATGATCCTGAAGTACGAGCCGCGCGGCGAGCAGCTCATCGAGCTGCTCGAGGAACACTTCGGCGGCTGACCGCCGCTCAGTTCATGCCCGCCAGGAAGCTGAAGCCCAGCAGGATGGTGAGCTTGTAGGACGACGCAGGTACCGACGCCGGCACGCCGATGGGCGCGAACGGATCCTTGGGATCGATGACGATGGTGTCGCTCGCCAGCGCCAGCTCGCCGCCGAGGGTGAAGGTCCTTCCGAGGGCACCCAACGTGGCCCCGCCGGAGAAGTGATAGAAGTTCCACTTCGTGTCCGACAGGTTCGCCGCAGGGGCGTCGCTGGCCGCGTTGAAGTCGGTGTGGAAGCCGAAGTAGGCGAGCAGATCCTCGCTGAAGCGCCGTTCGACACCGACGGCGACGTTGAACACGGAGTCGAGCTGCTCGACGACGGCGGTGTCGAAGGGCCCCTGGCCGGTCTGCCCCTCGAACGGCTGGCCGTCGATCACCGTGTACGCGTCCATCGGCGCGAACCACTCGCCCGTCACGTGCAGGGTGTTGACCCCGAAAACGCGCGAGGCGCCGATCGCGATCGACAGCGGCGACTGGTAGTCGGTCGCCACGCCGAGCTGGGCGTTGTTGGCGACGACGGTGAGAAAGTCGCCGGCGGCGTTCTGAGCCTGTCCGACGAGCGTCAGGTTGTTGCGTACGTCGCCGGAGCCGTACAGACCGATGCTCGGCGTGGTGACGGTTAGGCCAACGTTCCAGTCGGCGAAGCGCCCCTGAGCGCCGATCTTCCACAGCATGCGCCAGTGCTGGTAGTCGTAGTCGGTCGCCACGTTGCCGACCACCGCGCGATTGCCGGTGGTGAGGAGCTGCACGCTGTTGGAGGCGTAGCGGCGCTGGTTGCGTACGGCGATGAAGGTGGTCACGCCGACGCCCAGGTCCGGGGTCACCGGGTAGGACCACGTCCCCCCGCCCCAGTACTCCGACAGATCGGTGTCGATGCGCATCGAGTTGGCGAGTAACTCGACGAGCGGCACGCCCAGCGGCTCTCCCGGCAGGTCGACCTGGCTGCTGGCCAGGAAGCTACCGCCGTAGCGCTTCAGGATGGAGTACGCGAAGCGATGCTTCGACTGGCCCATCCGGATCTCTCCCGCGATCAGCGACGGGGCGACGTCGAACTGCGTCTGCGTCAGCGCGTCACCGCCGGGGACCGCGCCATCCAGACTCGCGCCGCTGACGTTGAGCACCAGGCCGGCCAGCAACAGCTCGGTGCGCGCGTTGAGTCCCAGGCCGCCGGGGTTGTAGTACACCGCGCTGAGGTCGGCCGGCTCGCCGACCACCGCGCCGGAAAGCAGCAGCGCGCGGTTACCGAACTGGTCGTACCAGTAATGGGTGTCCTGGGCCGCCGCGGGCATAGCGATGAGTAAGGCCATCCCGGCGGCCGCTGAAATCCGCAGCATCCGTTTGCAGTTCACAGTCTCTTCTCCGGTCACGGCTGTGGTGGAGGTCAGCACCGCACCGACGCAGCTCGCGCTAACCAGATTCTAGATAGCGCCGCCGCCTTCCGCTGACCACGATCGACCCCAGGCACCCGGTGAACTTCCCCACTACCAGATTCTACAGAAGAATATTGCCTTGATCATCATTGCGTGTTAGCCTGCCAGTGGCACGTTTTTTAAAGGGACTCCGCAGCGGCTAGGGAGGTTTCTGATGAAGCCGCTACAACGCGAAGGCCATGCCGCAACAGCGCGGCCGCCGAGCCGCGGCCGTGGTCCCCGGCAACGATCCCATGTAGCCGTATCGCGGAACTCTTCCGGCCAGGGGCTGGCGGATCTTCTCGCGGACCTGCATCGGTACGACGGCTGGTGGGCCGACGCGATGACGCACACCGGCGAGCACTATCGTGGCTACATCCGCACGAAGCCGGTCGACGAGGAGCATCTGCTGCTCGAAGGCGAGGCCCCCGGCGACGCCGTGGCGGTCGACATCCGCGACATCGACATCGTCGAGGTCCGCTATCCACCGCACCGCTTCGTGGTGCCCTGGGAGCTCTAGGCGTCCTCTTCGCCGCGGTATGCCGCCTCGAGCGCGGCGATGTCGGGCTTCGTCATCCCGAGCATCGCCTGAAATGCCCGCTCGTAACCCGGCCCGGCGGCTTCGGCCTGGTCGTCGAACCACAGACACGGCGCGATCATGGCTCGGCTATCGCCTCCCCTCTCCGCCCAGCCCCACCGGATCCTCCCGCTGGAATCCCGTCTCGGGCGCCGGTCGCGTCTCGGGCCACAGCATCTGCAGCGTGCCGCCGTCGAACAGGTCGCCGTTCTTCATCACCATGGAAATGGTGTTGGAGTTGCGGATGTCCTCGAGCGGGTTGGCGTCGAGCACGATGAGGTCGGCGAGCTTGCCGGCTTCGATCGTCCCGAGGTCCTGTAGCATGCCGAGCCCGTCGGCGCCCATCACGGTGGCGATGCGCAGGGCGTCGTAGTTGGACACCCCGCCCATCTGCTGGGCCCACAGCTCCCAGTGGGCGCAGATTCCCTGCTGCTCGCCGTGTGCGCCGAGGCCGACGTGGCCGCCGGCCTGGTAGACGGCGGCGGTACCCTCGGCGACCGCGATGAAGTGGTACTCGTCGAGGGCGTTCATCTGGCCGCGGCGGGTGCGCCGGTCGAGGTCGTCGTGCGGGGTGAAGCGGGCGAGCTTTTCGTTGCCGTGTACGTCGGTGGTCTGGTAGAAGTACCACTCCGCCGTCGGGCCGCCGTAGGAGACCACCAGCGTCGGCGTGTACCAGGTGTGCGAGCGGGCGATGAGCTGCACCACGTCATCGTAGATGTCGGCTACCGGCAGCGAGTGCTCGAAGCCGGTGTAGCCGTCCAGCACCATGGTCAGGTCCAGGCGCAGGTCGCCGCCGCCCTCGTTGGTGACGTTCATGCCTTCCTCACGCGCCGCCTCGATGACCCACTGGCGCTGGCGGCGATGCGGCTGCATGTACTGCTTGATGACGCCGGTGCCGAGCCGCTTGTAGTGGCGCACCATCGACAGGGCGTCCTCGTACGACTCGATGCGCGCGTTGCCGGTGGTCATCGCACGGCCGGTGGAAAAGATGCGTGGCCCCACTGCGCGGCCGGTCTCGACCAGCTCGCCGTAGGCGAACGAGTCGTTGCTGGTGGAGACGTCGCGCGTGGTGGTGACGCCGTAGGCGAGGTTGGCGAGGTAGGACCAGCTCGTTTCGACGAACACCTCGCGCGGCGGCCGCAGGTGGGCGTGCAAGTCGACCATGCCGGGCATGATGAACTTGCCGGAGACGTCGATGACGTCGGCGCCGTTCGGGATGTCGACCTCATCGGAGGGGCCGACCTGCATGATTCGGTTGTCGCCGACGATGACCGTGGCGTCGCGCAGGATCGCCTCATCGGCGCTCGCGCCGGCGGGCGCGGTCATCGCAATGACGTCGGCGCCGACCAGCGCCACGGTGCCACGCGGCACGTCGCGCGGTTGGCTCATGGTGATCTTCAGCGCGTCGGGCCGCACGCCGGGCCGCTCCTCCGCCTCGGTTTCGGCTTGCTCGCCCTGAGCGGCGGCGGGCGCGCGCGTCGCCGCGGCACCGGCGGGCTCGTCGGCATCCTCGCCCTCGTCCGCCTCCGGCGCCATCGCCTCGTTGACGTTGATCCGGTAGAAGGTGTCGGCGAAGGTCCACGCCAGCGTCTCGGAGCCGTCCTCCCAGTGCAGATCGATGCCGCCCTCGCGGGTGATCCTCTTGACCGGCCCGGGCCCGCTGCGCTCGCCGATGGTGGGCGGCTCGGCGGTCAGCGGCAACGCCGCCACGAAGATGTCCTCGCGCACCGAAAACGCGATCCAGCGGCCGTCGGGCGACGGCGCCACCTCGTAGGTCTCGGCGCGGATATTGGCCACCGTGCGTCGGTCGGTGCCGTCAAGGCGCACCGAGACGTATTCGGACTCGGCCTGCCGGCCGGCGGAGACGTCGGCGACGTAGCTGATGCGCGTGCCGTCGGGGCTGAAGGTCAGGATGTTGTCCGACGGCGCCGAGCCGACGATGTTGAGCGGCCCGCCCCCGGCATCCATCCACACGATCATGCCGGTGTTGCGCGACCAGATGTTGCGGAAGGCGGCCGCGTCCTCCTTCATGAAGGCGACCTTGGTGCCGTCGGGTGACCAGGTGGGGTGCAGATAGTAGCCGGGGTATTCGGTGAGCCGTTGCGGCGTGCCCGCCTCGGATCCCTCCAGCGGCAGCCGCCAGAGGTGACCGCCTTCGGTGTCGTCCCAGCTCACGTATACCAGCGCCGAGCCGTCGGGCGACAGCACCGGCTGGAACTGGCCGAAGTCCTGCCGCACCAGCGGGAAAGGCTCACCATCGGGCGGCTCCATCGCCCAGATCTGCGACAACGCCGAGAACACCACGCGTGCGCCGTCGGGGCCGCGGTTGACGTAGCGCAGGTTGCGCACCGTCACCGGCTCCTCGGTGATCCGCTGCTCGAAGTACACGAAGGGGCCGAGATCGAGCTCGATGTCGGCGGAGAACGCCAGCGAGGTGTCGCTCTTGGTCGCGATGTCGATGCGATGGAAGGTGCCGCCGGTGGCGATGATGATCGCCTCACCGTCGGGGGTGAAGTCGTAGCCTGGCATCAGGTCGAGGTTGCCGGGGCGCTCGGCGTTGTCGCGATCGATCGGGTAGA
>JASFRZ010000020.1:0-22329 GCA_050114655.1 Acidobacteriota bacterium | reverse complement strand
TCAGGCGAGCCGCCCGCTGCTCACCGCCTTGGAGCTCGACGTGTTCACCGCGGTGGGCGACGGCGCCACCGCCGAGGAGGTCGCAGCCCGCGTGGGGGCCGATGCGCGGGCCACAGCGATGCTCCTCAACGCTCTGGTGGCTCTCGAGGCGCTGGCCAAGGAGGGCGAGATGTTTCGCAACCTGCCGGAACTGGCGCCGTACCTGGTGGCCGGGGCCGAGCAGTATCAGAGGCCGGAGCTGTTGCACAGCGCCAACCTGTGGCATTCGTGGACGACCCTCACCGACGCGGTTCGCGCCGGCGGCGCGGTGAAAGAGCTGAAGGTCGGCAGCACCGCACACGACGCGAAGTGGACCGGCCACTTCATCGCCGCGATGGAGCGTCACGCGCGCGGCAACGCGCAGCATGTGGTGGAGGCGGTCGGGGTGCGCGGTGTCCGGCGGATGCTCGATATCGGCGGCGGGTCCGGCGGCTTCTCCATTGCCTTCGCGCGCGCCGCGCCGGAGCTGCGGGCCGAGATCCTCGACACCGAGGCGGTGGTACCCCTCACCGAGCGTTACATCGCCGAGGCCGGTCTCTCCGACCGCGTCACCGCCTACGCCGGCGACCTGAAGCGCGACGATCTCGGCTCCGGGTACGACCTGGTCCTGCTGTCGTCGATCTGTCACATGCTCTCCGTCGCCGAGAACCGCGACCTGCTGCGTCGCTGTCGGCAGGCCACCGCCCCCGGCGGCCGCCTGGTCATCAGCGACCTGATCATCGACGAGGATCGGACCAGCCCGCCGCGGGCGGCCCTGTTCGCCCTCAACATGCTGGTCGGCACGAAGGGCGGCAGCACCTATACGGAGAGCGAATACACTGAATGGATGCGCGAGGCGGGCTACGACGAGGTGAAGCGCCTCAGCGACGCTCCGGAGCTCATGGTCGGCCGCGTCACCTGAGCTGACCAGCGTCCACCAGTTCGTCTTCGGGCACGCGGACGCTACGGGTTCGGGAGCCTATTCGACCTGCCACTCGATCACGCCGAACTCCCGCCACTCGACATCCTCGTCGATGAACATCGCCGCCGGAGGGCCGATCTCGCCAGCCTCGTAGGGTACCGTCTGCGGTTCGACTACCAGGCGCACCGCGGTAGTGACCACCGGGTCGAAGGTCATCGTGTTGAAGGCGTCCACGACGACCGCGTAGGGGGCGTGGGCGGCGACGGGGATCCACTCGTCCGCCTGGCGATAGAGGATGCGCCAGGAAGAGGGGATCTTGCAGAAGCGCTTGTCATCGAACCAGTAGACGCGGGCGGCGGAGATCTCGCTCGCGCGCTCGAAGTCGTATTGCAGCCAGGCCGGCCGGCCGACCGGTGGGCGCATGCGGAAGAAGCGATGCGACTGGTCGGCGGAGTCGAGGGGGGCGCGGCCGTCGTGGACGGCGGCGAGGTCGTCGTTCTGGTCGTTGTAGCCGGTCCAGGATTTCTCCACGCCGCCGGAGGTGTGGACGGCGGCGATGCCGGGCGGCAGGGCCGGTGGTAGCCAGGCCGCCTCGGGTGTGCGCGCCAGCCAGACGGCCATCTCGCCCATGCCGCGGTTGGCCCAGGCGTAGTAGGGGATGGCGATCAACTGATGCGGGGCGGTCAGAACGCCGGCCTCGACCGAACGGGCGCCGGGATTCCGGTCGGGCGTTGCTTCGACCGGCTGCAATGTCTCGACCTCCCCGCGGATTACCTGCACCCCGTCGAGCAGGTCGGCGCGGTACTCGGAGTCCATGCGGGCACCTCCGGGCACCACGATGTCGAGCGCGCGGCCATCGTTGTCGGGCCACTCGGCGCAGTGGACCAGCGGGCCGCGCTGCAGCGCGACGCGGTCGTGGTCGTCGCGGACCTCGGGGTGAGCAGCGACCTGGCGCACGGGCATCGGCAGGTCGAGCTCAACGACGTCGCCGGCGCGCCAGCGGCGCTCGATGCGCGCGTAGCCGTTGTCGAGCTCGAGCAGGAGGTCACTGCCGTTGAGTCGCAGGCTGGGTGATGTCGCAGGTGCGGCATCGACGTAGCCGTACAGCCCGCCCGGCATGACCGTGCCACGCGCCCAGCCCGGAATGCGCACCTTCAGCGTGAACGAAGTGTCGCCCGGCGGATCGATGCGCAGCGTTACGCGCCCGTCCCACGGGTAGCGCGTCCGCTGGCCGATCCTCACCGGCGTGCCGCCGAGCTCGGTCTCGGCGTCGGAGTCGACAAACAGGTTCACGTAGAGGCTCGCTTCGTCGCTGGCGAAGACGTATTCGCCGATAGAGGCAATCAGACGCACGACGTTGGGTGGGCAGCAGGGAACGTTGATCCACTCGAAGCGCTCGTAGTCGCCGAACGATTTGAGTGGGTTCTGGTAGAAGAAGCGATCGCCCTTCAGCGAGACGCCGACGAGCAGGGCGTTGTACAGGATGCGCTCCATCAGGTCGGCGTAGACGCCGTCGCCGGTGAGCAGGAACAGCCGGTGGTTCCACACTGCGTTGCCGTAGGCGGCACAGGTCTCATTCCAGGCGCTCAGATTGGGAAGCTCGTAGGGGGCGCCGAACTGCTCATGGAAGCGCACCGAGCCGATGCCGCCGGTCAGGTAGGTCTTGTAGTACACCGCGTCGCGCCAGATCGCGTCGACGGCGTTGCGGTAGGCGGCGCCGGCCGCGCCCATGGAGCCGCCGGCGGCGCTGCACAGAGCCGCAATGTCGGTCATGGCGATGTACAGGAAGGTGGCGCGCACGCAGTGGCCCACTGCCTCGGTCTGCTCGATCACCGGCTCGTGGTCCTGGGCATAGGTGCGATCGATCGCGTACTCGCCGCTGCGCTCGTAGTCGTCGCGGCCGCGCTGGTCGGCGAAGAACTTCGCCAGGTGCCAGTAGCGCTCGTCGCCGGTGGCCTGGTAGAGGGCGATCAGGCCGATCTTGAGTCCCTCGTGGCCGGAGATGTAAGTCGCCTTGCCGGGGCCGTAGTAGGAGTCCATCTGGTCGGCGGCGCGCCGCGCGGCGTCGAGCATTTGCCGCTTGCCGGTAGCGGCATTCCAGGCGACCGCCGCTTCGAGAAAATGGCCGGAGACGCGCACCGACTGCGCCGGGCTCTGAATACTGCGCGCGAATCCCTCGAGGATCCCCTCGATGCGGCCATCGACGTATGCCTCGAGCTCGGGGTCGGGCTGCTCGGCGAGCATGTACGCGGCGCCCTCGACCAGCTTGGAGACGCTGAACGCGCCGTTGCCCTCGAGGCGCTCGAAGCAATGCTGGATCGACACGCTCCGGTTGGCGTCCATGCGTGGGCGCCAGAACACGTCGGTGATGTCGACCTGCTCGAAGGGGACCGGACGGATGGGATAAATGTCGGCGGCCTGCGTCGCAGCCCGCAGCGGATAGCCATGGAAGGCGCGCAGCAGGCCTTCGGGGAGCGGCGATCCGATACCGGCGCGCGCGGCCGGCAGCGCGGCCAGCGCGGCGGCGGCATCGCGGACGAATTTGCGGCGGTCGATCGGGCTCATGCTCGGCTCCCGGGCTCGTTTGGCTCGGCGGTTGCGCCGCAGCCGATCATAGGACTCCCGGCCCGCCTTTTGTACCGGCACGGTGAGGTGCCGCGGCCGGCTGCGTCCGCACCGCAAAGCGGCGTACCGCTACCGGGCTCAGCGATCCCGGCCGCGCGCAAAATGCGAGTCCCTGTAAGGATCTCCGGATGCCTAATACAATGCCGACGAACATTCGCCTGTGAGACAGGGGGCAAAGTGATCGGCAAGACACTCAGCCATTACGAGATCCTCGAACCGCTCGGCGCCGGCGGGATGGGTGAGGTGTACCTCGCCGAGGACACACGCCTGGGACGCGAGGTGGCGGTCAAGGTATTGCCGTCAGAGCTCGCCAACGACAGCGATCGCCTCGACCTTTTCGAGGAAGAAGCGAGATCGGCGGCAGCGTTGAACCATCCTGGGGTCTGCACGATTCACGAGGTGGGACACGCCCTCGACCGAGCCTTCATTGTGATGGAATACGTCGAAGGGCAGTCTCTCGCTGATTCGATCCCCGCCGGCGGGCTGCCGCCGCAGACCGTCGCACGGTACGGCATCCAGATTGCCGACGGTCTGGACCACGCTCATCAGCACGGGATCATCCATCGCGACCTGAAGTCTGCGAACGTCATGGTGACGCCGGCGGACCGCCTCAAGATCCTCGATTTCGGGCTCGCACGGCGCCTCGAGAAGACTGAGCTGGATAAGACGGCCCGGTCGACGGCGGCGCTGACCGAGTTCGGCTCCATCGGTGGAACGCTACCGTATCTGCCGCCGGAGGTGTTGCGGGGGCAGCCGGCCGACGAGCGCAGCGACATTTGGGCCCTCGGGGTCGTCCTGTACGAGGCGGCGACGGCCGAGCTGCCGTTCACGGGCGAGACGGGCTTCGAGCTGGTCTCGGCGATTCTCCGCGACCCATCGAAGCCGTTGCCGTCCCACGTCCCCGCCCCACTGGGGCAAGTGATCGAGCGTTGCCTTTCCAAGGAGCCTGGCCGGCGGTACCGGAGCGCCGGACAGGTCCAATCAGCACTGGAGGCGGTCGCGTCGGGCCGGGCCGACGTTCGCGCGGAGACGGCCACCGAAGGAGCGGGCGAGCCAACCGTTACCATGGGCCGGCCCGGAGCGCTTCGGATCGTCCTCGTCGGCGCAGCGGCAGTCATCGCTGCTTTCCTGCTCGTGGGTCTCGACGTGGGCGGAGTGCGGCAACGTCTGGGACGCGCCCTCGGGATCATGCCGGAGACGGTGGCCAATCCGGCCGGGGAGCTTGCGCTCGCCGTGCTGCCGTTCGACAACCTCAGCCCCGACGCCGACAATGAGTACTTCGCCGCCGGTATGACCGAGGAGCTGATCAGTAAGCTGTCGCGCATCGGCGACCTCCAGGTCACCTCGCGCGCCTCGGTGATGCGCTTCAAGGGCGCCGAGGTGGACGTCCGTGAGATTGGCGACGAGCTCGGCGTGCGATATGTCGTCGGCGGCAGTATCCGCAAGGCGCGTGAACAGGTGCGGATCACCGCGCGTCTGGTCGACGCTTCGACCGGCTTCCAGCTATGGGCGCAGGATTTCGACAGCGACCTCGGGGATATCTTCGCAGTTCAAGAGGAAACCGCGTTGCAGATCGCAGACGCGCTCGGGCTTCGGCTGAGCCCCGTCGAGGCTGAGACCGTGCGCCGGCGCTATACCGAGAATCCCGACGCCTATGACGCTTATCTTCGCGGCTGGGTGTTGCTGGAATCCTTTCACGCCGCAGTCGATCCCCCGGAAGACAAGCTCGCGGCGGCACGTGAACATTTCGAGCGAGCGCTTGCTCTCGAACCGGAGTACGCTCCGGCCCTGGCGGGTCTATCGGTGATGGAGTCCTACTACTACTTCTTTGATGTGGACAGGAGTCCTGAGCGTCTCGAGAGCGCCACCGCTCTCGCCCGTCGTGCCATCGCTCTCGATCCGCAGCTTGCGGAGGCGCAGGTGGCACTCGGACACAGCCTCGGATTCGCCGGCGATTACGTCGCCGCCGTCGATCGATTTCGGCAGGCCCTCCGACTCGATCCGGGTGACGGGTACGCCTGGTGCTACTTGGCATGGGCTTGCAACAACATGGATCCCGCCGACCCCGAGGCGGCGGAGAGGGCCGCGCGCGAGGCTATTCGGCGCCAACCGACGTACTTCTGGGCCCACTCCCAACTCTCCGGGGCGCTGCAACTGCAGGGACGATACGAGGAGGCCATCGGAGCTCTCGAATCCGCGGTGCAGCTCGAGCCCGACTTCAGAACCGGTCATGTGAATCTCGGCCGACTGTACGTCGGGCAGCGCGAGTACAGGCAAGCGCTCGCCTCCTTCGAGAGGGCGCGACGAATCCGTGAGACGCCGGCGTTGGTTGTCGAGATCAGCGCCGTTCATGCGGCACTAGGCGACACGGAGAGTTCCCTCGAGGAGCTCGAGAAGGGGCTCGCCGCCGGTTTCCGCGGCTTCGATGCAATTGACGAAGAAGAGCGTTTTGCCTCGCTGCGCGAGGACCCGCGCTTCCAGGAGCTGCTACGCGCCTACCGGCAGTGATGCAACGAGCTCCGAGAGGTCCTCGATTTCGACGGTGACATCGTCGAGCGCTTGCGCCAGAACGGCGTGGCGCGCTTCTTGCCCTCGGCCTACGTTCAGGGCGCAAGGGCCCGGGGTGCTTCGACCTCGTCGCGCTTCTTCTTGTAGTAAACAACGAGCCCGACTCCGATCAGCACGACCGCGCCGCCGACGACCTTCACCATGAAGAGCACCTTGTTATCGATGTCCTTGGTCGGCACGGCCGAGATGATGGTCGATAGAAGGGTGGTGGTGAATCCGAGAGCTGCCACGACCCAGACCGTGCGCATGGACCTTTGGAACATCGGAATCACGCCGCCGCCACCGGTGTTCTTCTTCATGTGCCACACGAGAGAGGCGAACAGGTACAGGAAGGGAATGAAGTAGAGGATGATCGACATGTCCAACAGGACCAGAAAGGCCTCCGTCACGGTGGAGCCGGCGACGGAGGCCACGAACAGGACGGTCATCACCGTGGCCTGCATCAGCAAGGAGTTGATGGGGG
This sequence comes from Acidobacteriota bacterium, assembly GCA_050114655.1. Classification (GTDB taxonomy): domain Bacteria; phylum Acidobacteriota; class UBA890; order UBA890; family UBA890; genus JASFRZ01. The sequence goes on along the minus strand of JASFRZ010000020.1, from coordinate 15,733 downwards.
AGCCCCACCGGGGATGTACCTTGGCAACGGCGTCCGGCAGGTAGTGATCGAGTCCGACGACGAAGGGAATGCGGGCGGTCCCGGTAAACCAGGAGCCGAGCAGGCCCAGGGTGCCGAGCACGACCAGGATTCCGCCGATGGTGCCCCAGGGCACGGATGAAGCCGCTCCTGCCAGGTGGAAGGCCTGGGTCACCCCCTCGATGATCCCGATTTCCCCCTCGGGAACGATGAGGATCAACATCAGCGTTCCGACCATGTAGATCAGCCCCACGGCGACGGAGGAAACGGCGATGGCCCGCGGAATGTCGCGCTTTGGGTTCTTGATCTCGCCCGCCATGATCGGAGCCAGCTCCAGCCCTCCGAAACAGAATGCAACGATGGCGAAATAGGGCAGCAACGAAAAGTCGGTCAGGTCCGGAAGCAGCCTGTCGGGACTGAAGGGCTGACTGCTCCCGTGGTGCAGCACGAAGATCGACCCCACGACCAGCAGAAGCAGGATGCATGCCCAGTTGGCGACGGCGCCGACATTCTGCACCCATTTCGCCCGGTCGATGCCCAGGACATTCAGTGCCGTGAGTCCCCACAGCACCGCGAGGCACACGATTCCGTTGAAGAGTGAATTGTCCTGCAGGCTCAGGTAGCGGTCGCCGAAGACGTAGAGGCAGGAGATCGAGACGAGCAGCATGATCGTCGGCATCCACACGATGTTGCTCAGCCAGTAGGTCCACGCCGCGACGTATCCGTGCAGGTCACCGAACGCGGTGCCGGTCCACAGGTAGAGCCCCCCCTCCTCGGGCATCCGCGCGTTGAGCTCGGCGACCATGAGCCCACTCGGGATGAGGAAGGTCAGGATCGCGAGCACGAAGAGAAGCAAGCTGCCGTATCCGAACTGAGCCACCTGGGCGAGACTCGAGAAACCGAAGATGCACGAGACGTTGAGAAACACCAGATCCCATATCCCGAGCGCTCGGTGAAGGTGCGCTGCGGGAGGGTGGGAAGCGTCTTCTCTCATCGACCGGGGGATCTCGGTGTCATCGGCCACGGCGGCCTCGCGGCTCGACCGGCTCGAATGTCAGATCGAACTCGAGCATGCCGTTTGGCGTCCCTCAGTAGATCCCTGGAACGAGCCGGCTGGTCTGTTCCCGGTAGCGTTGGTACTCGTCGCCGAACTCGTGCGCAAGAGCCTGTTCCTCTACCCCGATCCGGTAAAGGACCACGGCGGTCGTCGGCAATGCCGCGAGCGCCAGGCTGAGCCAGTTGCCGAGCGCGATGCCGAGGCCGAGAAAGGCGAGCAGCATCCCGGTGTACGAGGGGTGGCGCAGGTGTGCGTACAGCCCGGAGCGGATCACACGGTGCTCGCGCTGAATGGCGACGTCGACGGAAAAATAGCGTCCTAGCTGGCGGATGGCCGCCAGGCGAACCACCATGCCGGAGAGCATTACCGCCAGTCCCGTCCACACGCACACCGCCTGCTGCACCGGGAACCGGGGAGCGGGACTGGCCTGCGCCCACAGGGCGCCGCCGATACTGAAGGCGATCACCGTCCAGACAATCCACGCCGAGCCACGCGCTCCCTGCCGCGCTGTGCCGCGGCGCGCACGCGTGCGGATCATCAAACTCGTTTCCGCGACCGCCCACACAACCATCAGAATCTGCAGCAGCGTGATACCCATGCCCGACTCCTGGACCCCTCGTTGCCGTTGGTTGCGGCCCTGCTCCTCGTCAATTCAGCGACGGCACTGTACCGTGCAATGATCCTTGATCGCGAGGCACGCCGCTCCGTGGAAACCAGCAGGGCGGTGGTCGGTAAGACGGTCCGTTGCGTGGATGGCCCGATGTCGGAGATCCGAATTCGAAGGGCACAAAGCGATGATGCTGAATCTCTCGCCCACCTTTCCGGCGAGCTCGGCTATCCTGCCGCCGCCGCGGCGGTGGCGCAGCGGCTCGCCGTCCTCCTCGATCGGGGCGACCATGCTGTTCTGGTGGCCGAGAGCGCCGAGGGGAGGGTCCTCGGTTGGGCGCATGCCTTCGTAGCCCACCGGCTGGAGTCTCCTTCCTTTGCTGAGATCGGCGGGCTGGTGGTGTCCGAAGGTGTGCGAGGTCAAGGGATCGGGAGATGTCTGGTGGCCGCCGCCGAGCGCTGGGCGAGGAACCGGGGGCTCGGCGCCATCAGGGTCCGGTCCAACGTCGTCCGCGAGGAGGCGCACGCTTTCTACCGGCGGCTGGGCTACGAGAACCTCAAGGAGCAAGCCGTCTTCAGGAAGTCCCTCGACGCCGATACGAACCTCGCCCGCGAGGTGCCATGATTCCTTTCTTCGTCATGCTGGTGGTGATCCTCGCGGCGCGCGCCGCCGGAGCGCTTGGCGTGGCGCCGATGGGCTCCTGGCTGGCCCGGTTACTCCTGCTCGCGGAGCTGAACGAGGACGTCCAGGACCTCGATGCTCGGTTCGCCCTTGATCTTGTACGCCTGCGGAATGGTGGCGGCCAGCTCGGAGCCGCGAAAGGCGGACAGGGATTCCATGGAATCCCAGACATAGATGCCGGCGTAATGCTCGGACTGTTTCGACTTCACGTAGTACTTCTGAAGCAGTCCCGGCATGGCGCGATACTCCTCGATCCGGTCCATTACGGTTTCCAGGACCTCGTCTTCGGATAGCTCGGACTCGAACTTGACGATCTGAATGATCACTGTCGTCACTCCTTTCGTGCCGGATGGCTTCACGGTACTACCGTGAGTGGATCAGCGCTCGGCGTCCTTCTTGCCGTCGTCAGATGGCGGTTCCTGCGCGGAGTCGGGTCTGCGCACCACGAAGACGTGGAAGGGCCACAGTGGCATGCCGAGGTTTCGGTCCAGCTCCACGACTGCCCCCAGCTCCCGCAAGCGGGGAAGAACCTCCACCGGTCGACAGCCCATCGATAGCCCGGGCCAGCGCCAGGCGATTGCTTCGACCCGTGCCGCGAGCCAACGCAAGAAGCGGCCGCGGGGTTCCGTCGAGTGGGCGATACCGAGCCTGCCCCCCGGCCGCACCAGTCGATACAGCGCTTCCGCTCCCTTCGACGGCGCCACGATCGGGCACATGCTGTAGGTGGACAGCACCGCGTCGAAGGCGCCTGACCGAAATGGCGGTGCTTGAATATCGCCGATGACCATCGACATCTGCCGCCGGAGGCCGGCCGCTCGAGCCCGACGGTCGGCAACTTCCAGCATGCCCGGGCTTTGGTCCAGGACGATGGCGAGTCCCCGTGGCCCTGCTCGCCGTATGGCCAGGATTCCGGTCGTACCGGTCCCGCCGCCGGCATCGAGGACGCGGTCGCCGGCGCGAATCGCTGCCCGCACGAGCGCCCGGCGGCCCCGGCCGTCGGATCCGGCGGTGATCAGAGCGTGTTGTATGTCGTACCGTCCGGCGAGGCGATCGTAGAGCCGCCGCAGGACAACAGGATCCAGTCCGGCTCGCACGAGCAGCCCCCTTCAGGTCAGCCGACCGCAATCGGCGCGCGTCGTCACCCGCTCAATCCGGCGAAGCCGTGAATACCGACCAGTCGCTTGTACTCGAGCCACGTCAAGTAGATCACGATCACGTCAACGATGGACAGCACGAGAAGCTCGGGAGCGTGAGAGTGCGAGTAGCGGTACAGCTGGTAAGCGAGAAACAGCGAGAAGGCCGCGATTGCGGCTGGATAGGCCCAACGTCGCTTGAGTAGGAGCGCTGCGACCAACCCGATCTTCACAATCCCGTGCCATAGCAGGTACAGAGCCGCAAATGTCGTTACGGCGACTGTCAGGTGCCGCGTGCTGTTGAGCAAGTAGCCAGCTATCAGGTCCCTGGGGTCTTCGCTGAGCTCATGTTGCGTGAGCACCCGAAGGGTGGAGTGGATGCGTGTCGGAGGTACGAAAAAGAGGAGTACGCCGCCCGCAACCTCGAGCACGCCATCGAGCCCTTTGCCGATGACGCTGATACTGAAGAGGAGGTGGGCGATCCGGGACTTCCTGCGTGAATCCACCTCTCCTACCGTCGTTCTACCAACTTGCTGATTCCGGGCTCCGCCATCGTGCGCTCGATGTCGTCGATCTCGATGGGAACGAAAGCGGAGAGGTTCTCGTAACCGTTATCGGTCACCAGCAAGGCGTCCTCGAGGCGCATGAAGAGGCCGAGGTCGGGGACCTGCAGCGCCGGCTCGATGGTGAACGTCTGGCCGGGCTGGAGCCCATCGTAGCTGACGTCACCGCTGCCGACGTCGTGCACCGCCATGCCGATGTTGTGACCGAAGCTGCGGCCTCGGCCGGCGCTGTAGCGCGCGGCGAACTGCTCGGCGGCGGCCTTGATGGCGGGCTCGGTGAAGGGGAACTCGGCGATGATCGCCTCCATCTTCGCGCCCGCCTCGCGCAGCAGATCGGGCACCGGCTCGCCCGGGCGGATTACCGACAGCACGGCGCGGTACAGGCGCAGGTAGACGGTGTAGAACTCGCGCTGCACCGGGTTGAAGGTGCCGTTGGCCGGGAAGACCCGGGTGACGTCGGAGATGTAGTAGCGGAAGTCGGGGGCGTAGTCGAACTGCACCAGATCGCCGTCGTCCAGCACACGGGTGCCGCGGTGATAGTGCGAATAGACGGTGTTGGGACCGGTGGCCACCAGGGCAAAGTAGGCCGCGCCCTGGGAACCGTACTTCTTGAAGATGTACTCGGCCGGTGCCTGCAGCTCGTACTCGAACATGCCGGGCTCAGCGTCACGCATCGCCTCCATGATGGCGAGGCCGGTGATGTGGGTGGCCTCGCGGATGATCTCGATCTCTCGCGGGCTCTTGATGAAGCGCAGCGCATCGATCAGCGGATCGAGGTCGCGGATCTCGGAGTCCGGCGCGGCGGCGTGCAGCTTGTCGATGAAGACTTCTTCGCGCGAGGGACGTCCGTCCCAGGGGTCGGCGGCGGTAGCGCGCGCCTGCGCGCGGGTGTCGCCGGGCGAGGCGTTGCCGAGCACCTCGGGCCGGTGCGGCAACCACAGCGTGCGGCCGTCGAAGGAGGCCACCGCGGTGGCGAAGGACTCGCGGTCGAGCACCGCATCGAGGCCGCTGATCGCTGCCGCTTCCTCGCCGACGAACAGCTCCGGCCCCTGTGCGCGCTCGCGTCGCTCGTTGCGCGCCGGCAGGTACAGCGTCGAGCGTCGGGTGCGACCGTCAATGACCAGGATGATGCGCGGCAGCTCGACGCCGGAGAGATAGAAGGCCTCGTTGCTCTGCCGGAAGGGCTGCTCGCCCGGGCGCTCGATGGTGCCCTGCAGGATGGCGACCCCATCGCCGATCCTGTCCATCAATGCGCTGCGCCGCTGGGCGAACTCCTGGGGCGGAAACACCTCGGTGAACGGGCCCTGGTGAATCTGTGGGGTGGGGGAGGTCGCCGGAACGCCGGCGGGGCCGATCGCGTGCCCGCCGGGAGAGAAAGGGCTGGCGAAGCTGCCCGGGGCGCGCAGCGTGAGCAACGCCGCGGCGGTGACGACCAGCGTAATCAGCGCGCCATGGGTCCGCTTCATTGTGCCCCCTCGGGCCGCGGCGTACCGATCTTCACCAGCACCACGCCATGGCGCGGCACCTCGGTCGAGAACCCGCCGCTGGCATCGTCGAGGTCCTCGTGCATCCACAGATCACGCACCGGTTGGGTACCACTGATGCCGAGATCGGCCCAGCTCACCGTCACCGTGGACTCCACCGGCGCGCGGTTGAACAGGCCCACCGCCATCGTCCCGTCGGCCAGCGGCCGCGCCCACACCTCGTAAAACGGGCCGGATGCGACGCGGCCGGCGGCGCGCCCGAGGGCGTCCTGGTCGACCGCAAGTACCTCGCGGTTGCCGAGCAGGTTGATGGTGAAGTCGTCGAGTTGCGCCATGTCGGCGCCGATCAGCAAAGGCGCCGCCTGCAGCGACCACAACGAGATGTGCACCATCTGCTCGTCGGGGGTCAGGCGGGTGTCGTGGATGTTCGGCCCCCAGCCGACCTTGCCGACCACCAGCATGTCCGGATCGTTCCAGTGGCCGGGGCCGGCGTAGACCTCGTGGCCGGCCTGGGCGAAGCCGATTCCGGACATGCTCGTCCAGGTGTCGGTGATGTCACCGGTGACGCGCCACAGGTTGCCGCCCACCTCGTTGCCCCACTCCCACACGTCGCCCCAGCCGTACTGGCAGATGCTGTAGACGATGTCGCGCGGCGCGTCGTCGAGGATGCGACGCATGTGCAGGTACGGCTTCTGCAGCGCCGCCCAGCTGGTGCGATCTTCCTCGACGCTGCTGTAGCCGCACCAGTCGTACTTCAGGTAGTCGATTCCCCACGCCGACCAGGTTGCGATGTCGATGGCCTCGTGCTGCCAGCTGCCGGGTAGGCGCTGGCAGGTGGTCGGTCCCGGCGACGAGTAGATCCCCAGCTTGAGCCCCTTGTCGTGCACGTAGTCCGACAGCGCTTTCATGTCCGGGAACTTCTCGTTGGTTTGCAGCACGCCCTCGGCGTCGCGCTCCCCTTCCCAGGTGTCGTCGATGTTGATGTAGGTGTAGCCCTGCGCCGCCAAGCCGGTACTGACCATGTAGTCGGCGGCGGCGCGCGTCTTGTCGTCGTCCACGGCGGCGGCCCAGACGTTCCACGAGTTCCAGCCCAGCGGGGGTGTCAGCGCCAGCGCATCGACGCCGCCGACGATGGTGATCGGGGCGCTCACCGTGCCGCCCGGTCCGCTCACCGTCACCTCGGTGACCATGCGCCCGGCGTGTGCCAGCGAGCCGGAGATGATGCCGGTGGCGTGATCGAGCGTCAGCCCCGGCGGCAGGTCGGCGGCGGCGAAGGTGAGCGGCTCGGGGCCGGACGCCGGGATCCGGAACAGGAACGGCCGGCCGGGGGTGGCGCCGGTGATGCGCGGGTAGTTGATCTCGGTCTTCGTCGAGTCGATCGGCGCGATCATCGGCGGCGCTTCGGGTTCCCGGTGGATGACCCGCGGGGCGGCCTGCCCGCCGGCTTGCGAGCCGGGATCCATCATGATCAGCGCACCGCCCCAGTCGGCGTCGTCGCCGCGCGGGCCGTCGCCGCTGTCGACCGTGGCCAGGATGAGCTGCCGCGCGCCGCGCAGATCGGCGGTCAGGAGCACCGGATCGTCGCCCGCCCGCAGCACGTCGGTTTCCACGACCTGGCGGCCGTCGACCCACAGGGCAAAGACCACGCTGCCGCTCTGCGCACCGTCGTGGATGCCGACCATCGCCGCAAACGAGCGCGCGCCTCCCGCGAGGTCGATGGCGATGTCCTCGTTGACGCGGTTGGCGGCGATCGGCAGGCCGTGCGGGTACTCGATGCCGCCGAGCGTCGCCTTGATCGGCGGCGGCTCCGGTCGAGTCTCGCCGCCGCGGCCGCGCGGCCGTCGCGGCCGCCGGATCGGCGCGTTGCTCAGATCCAGGCTGTCCACCCAGACTCCGTCGGGTGGTGCCTCGGTTTGCTGCAGCGTGACGGCGTCCTGCGGGGCTCGCGGGGCGGAGTGGGCGAATGACCCGCCGGCGGCGAGCGCGACGGCCATCCAGAGAGCGACAAAAAGGGCACGTTTCGGGTGCGTCATGGTGGTCTCCTGACCCTGACGATCGAAGTCTCGCTCGCCGATTGAATCAGCGTGGCGCCGGGGTGTGCAACAGTGCGACGAGCGGGAGCGGGACCCTGCGGCACTTTGTCGCGGCGGCCGTCGGGAAGGAGAAGGCTACACAACGAGGACGATCTTGCCGCGCGCGTGGCCCTGCTCGAGGTAGCGGATGGCCTCGGCGGTTTCGCTGAGCGGATAGGTGCGATCAACCACCGGCGTGAGCTCGCCACCCTCGATGAGTGCGGTGAGGTGCTCGAGATCCTCCTTGCGCTCGTGGGCGATCGGGGCGACCAGCTTCTGCGAGACGAACGGGGACAGCGCCAGTGCCTTGAGGGTGCGCGACAGAGGCCCGATCCAGCGGCCGCTCGATTCGCCGCTACAGAGGATCAGAGTGCCCTCGCGGGTCAGCGCCCTGCGTAGGCGAGATGGCGGGGTGGTCCCGGCGAGCTGCAGCACGACGTCCCAACGCTCGTCGCGTTCGAGGAAGTCCTCGCGCGTGTAGTCGATCACCTCGTCGGCGCCGAGCGAGCGCACCAGATCGAGCTTGCCGCTGCTGCACACGCCGGTGACGTGCGCGCCCATCGCGCGGGCGATCTGCACCGCGCACGTGCCGACGCCGCCGGACGCGCCGATCACCAGCACGCGCTGCCCGGCACCGAGCCGCGCGCTGTCGCGCAGCAACTGCAGCGCGGTCAGCCCGGCGAGCGGCACGGCGGCGGCCTGCTCGAAGGTGAGACCGACGGGCTTGCGCGCCACCTTGCCCTGCGGCACGCACAGGTATTCGGCGAAAGCCCCCATGCACGGGCCGTACACCTCGTCGCCGGGGCGCAGCTCGGTGACGCCGGTGCCGGCCGCCTGCACCACGCCGGCGAAGTCGACCCCCGGAATGCCTTTCTTCGGCCGTCGCACGCCCGAGATCAGTCGCATGAAGTACGGCACGCCGCGGATGAAATGCCAGTCGACCGGGTTGGCGGCGGCGGCACGGACCTTCACCAGAAGATCACCGTCGCCCGGTACCGGATCATCGATCTCCGCGTACTGCAGCACCTCGGGAGGACCGTAGCGAAGGTAGGTGATCGCCTTCATGTCACTCCAGAAGCTCCTGCAGTTGCGGCAGGCGCTCCTTCAGACGGCGGAGGGTCACGCCGTGGCGGTGCCAGCTCAGCAGGCCACGCACGACCAGGTAGATGCCCAGGGCGGCGATCAGGCCGCACAGCGCCAGCACGGGAATGAGCAGGTGCAGCACCTCGGGTGCGGTGTAGTAGCGCGAGGTGGCGATCAGCACGCTCACCACCGAGATCGGCAGCGCCATCACCGCGATGCCGCTGCGGATGACCGACAGCGCGGTGCGCTCCTCGGCCAGGAGCACCTGCGCTTCGGTGAGCAGGAGCTGCTCACTGTATTTCAGCTTCTCGTCGCCGCTGACGACCTTCGCCGCTTCCATGATCGAAGCTTGTGGCTCTCGGGCCGCGCTTGTCAACGAGATCGCGCTCTCCGGGTACGGTGCTAACATCGGGCGGGTGCGCGCCCCCACGAAAGTCTTCGGATGATGCTGCAACGATCATGAGCCCTGCGGACCCTCCATCGGAGACGCCCGCCGAGGTGCAAACATGGCGTGTGCTGCGCTGGCTGCCTGGTGTGCTGGCGCTCCTGGCGTTCGCCTTCGTGATCATCTACCGCTCCGAGGAGCGCGAGTTCGTCCGCCTGATGACCCAGGCGGAGCCGAGGTGGCTCATCGCCGCGGCGCTGTTCCAGGCGCTGACCTATGTATCCGCCACCGAGGTGTGGCAGCGCACGCTGGTGCGTCGCGGCGCCAAGCTGCAGCTCTACCGCATTGTTCCGCTCGGCCTCGCCAAGCTGTTCGTCGATCAGGTGGCGCCCTCGGGCGGGGTCAGCGGCGCGGTGCTGGCCATGAGCGCGCTCAAGCATCGCGGAATCTCGCGCGGCGTGGCGACTGCCGCACTGGTGACGGGCCTGGTGAGCTACTACATCGCGCACGCGCTGGCGCTGTTCGTTGCCGTGGGGCTGCTATGGCGCCGCGGCGACCTCAACGTTCTGATCCTGACGGTCGCCACCGTGGCATCGCTGGTCGCCGCGCTGGTCCCGGTGACCGTGGTCGGGTTGCGGCGCGGCGGTGACCACCCATGGCTGGGCCGGCTCGTGCAGCGCATCCCCCCACTACGGCTGGCGAGCGAGCAGCTCGCCTCGGCACCGGCCCACCTGCTGAGCGATCGCGTCCTGCTGCTCGAGGCGACAGCCTGCCAGATGGGCGTCATCCTGCTCGACGCCGCCACCTTGTCGACATTGTTGATGGCTCTCGGCCTCGATGCATCGCCGGCGGCGGCCTTCACCAGCTTCGTGGTGGCGCAGTCGGTCGCCAACATCATCATCGTGCCCGGCGGGTTCGGCACCTTCGACGCCACCTGCGTCGGCATGCTGCGGCTGTTCGGCATCCCCGTGGGCGCCGGGTTGACCGTCGCCGTGCTGCTGCGCGGTTTCACCTTCTTCCTGCCGATGATCCCCGGCCTGCTGCTGGCGCGCCGCGAACTGCGCCTGTCCACCACACAGGATGCGCGCTAGGCTGGAAGGTCCATGAACATTGAGAAAACGCCGCACGGGCCGGGCGATCATGCCGACGCAAAGAGCGGGCCTCTCCGCCTGGGTCTCACCCTGGCGGCCCTCGGCGTCGTTTACGGCGACATCGGCACCAGCCCGATTTACGCCATCCGCGAGTGCTTCCACGGCGATTTCGCCATCGCCGTCACCGACGCCAACGTCCTCGGCATCCTGTCGCTGGTGTTCTGGTCGCTCACCCTGGTGGTCTCGATCAAGTATCTCGGCCTCGTCCTGCGCGCCGACAACAACGGTGAAGGCGGCGCGCTGGCGCTGACCGCGCTGCTGATGGGCAAGCGCACCGCCGGCCACGGGCGCAAGACGCTCGCCGCCGCCGGGCTGTTCGCCGCCTCGCTGCTGTACGGCGACGGCATGATCACGCCGGCGATCTCGGTGCTCAGCGCGATCGAGGGCATCGGCACGGTGGCGCCGTCGTTCGATCCCTGGGTGATCCCCACGGTGGTGATCATCCTGGCGGTGCTGTTCATGTTGCAGCCGCGCGGCACCGGGCGGGTGGGCATGATGTTCGGGCCGATCATCATGGTGTGGTTCATCACGCTGGCGTGCCTCGGCATCAACGGCATCGCGCACCAGCCCACCGTGCTGTGGGCCTTCAACCCGGCCTACGCAGTGGGTTTCCTGCTCACCAACCATCTCGCCGGCTTCCTGGTGCTCGGCGCGGTCTTTCTGGTGGTCACCGGCGCCGAGGCGCTATACGCCGACATGGGGCACTTCGGCAGGGGCCCGATCCGCCTGGCGTGGTTCAGCCTGGTCTTTCCCTCCCTGCTGCTGAACTACTTCGGCCAGGGGGCGCTGCTGCTGGAGAATCCGGGCCTCGCCGACCGGCCCTTCTACGCGCTCGCCCCCGCGTGGTTCAGCATCCCGCTGGTCGCCCTCGCCACGGTGGCGACGATCATCGCTTCGCAGGCGGTCATCTCGGGGGCCTTCTCGATCACCCACCAGGCGATCCAGCTCGGCCTGTGCCCGCGCATGCGGGTGGTGCACACCTCCTCGGAGACCTTCGGACAGATCTACATTCCATTCATCAACTGGCTGCTGATGGCCTCGACCATCGGCTTGGTGCTGGGCTTCCGCTCATCGAGTAGGCTGGCCGCCGCCTACGGCGTCGCCGTGACCACCACCATGCTGGTGACCACGATGCTGTTCTACGCCGTGGCGCGTGACCGCTGGGGTTGGAGCCGGCCGCTGGCGCTGGCGCCGACTGCCATCTTCCTGGTGGTCGACCTGTCGTTCTTCGGCGCCAACATCTCCAAGATCGTGCACGGCGCCTGGTTCCCGCTGGTCATCGGCGGCATTGCCTACCTGCTGCTGTCGACCTGGAAGAGCGGTCGGCAGGCGTTGTGGGCCGCCAAGACCGAGGTCGAGCCGTCGACCGCGGAGTTCCTCGAGCAGGTGCGCGAGGCGGCCGGCCGTCGGGTGCCCGGCCAGGCCGTCTTCATGACCTCCGACGCCAACCAGATCCCCTCGGCGCTGCGCCTCAGCCTGGCACACCTCAAGGTGCTGCACGAGGAGGTGGCGCTGCTCACCATCGAGATCGAGGATGTCCCGCGCGTGCCGCGCGAGGAGAAGGTAGAGGTCGACGATCTGGGCGGCGGTTTCCACCGCGTGCAGGCCCACTTCGGTTTCATGGAGGAACCCAGCGTCCCCTACGCATTGGCCCTGGCGGGCGAGCAGGGCCTGGACATCGACCTCGAGGAGGCGAGCTTTTTTCTCGGCCGCGAGCGCCCGGTGCGCGGCCGCGGCGCCAAGATGAATGCCTGGCGCGGCCGGCTGTTCGCCTTCCTGCTGCGCAACGCCATGGGCGCCACCACCTACTACCGCATTCCCCCCAACCAGGTCATCGAGATCGGCAGCCAGGTGCGCGTATGAATGAATCCACTGCAGTTGACGAGGCAGCCCGTTGTGTCCTGTGTGGTCGCGAAAGAACAGCGGTGGAGCTGGTCCCCGTGGGCGTGGTTCGCAAAGGGGTCCGCACGTTGCTGCAGTCTGAGCTCGAACAGCCGTTGGATGACACCGACCTGGTGTGCCAGGAGGACCTCAACCGCCTGCGCGCGCGCTACGTCGAGGATATCCTCGAGCGCGATCGTGGCGAGCTGACGCGGCTCGAGCGCGACGTGGTCGAGAGCCTGGAGCGCCACGAGCTGGTATCGCGCGACATCGAGAAGGAGTTCGAACGCGATCGCACCCTCGGTGAGCGCCTCGCCGACCAGGTGGCCAGCTTCGGCGGTAGCTGGGCGTTCATCGGCACCTTCTTCGGCCTGCTGCTGCTGTGGATCGTGCTCAACAGCGTGCAGCTCGTCGGGGCGCCGTTCGATCCCTATCCCTTCATCCTGCTGAACCTGGTGCTGTCCTGCCTGGCCGCCATCCAGGCGCCGATCATCATGATGAGCCAGAACCGCCAGGAAGCGAAGGATCGCATGCGCGCGCAGTACGACTACCGCATCAACCTCAAGGCCGAGCTCGAGATCCGCCACCTGCATTCCAAAGTCGACCAGCTCCTCAGCCACCAGTGGGAGCGGCTGCTCGAGGTGCAGCAGATGCAGATGGAGGTGCTGCAGGAAATCGCCGGGACGCGCGGGGGATAATCCCGTCCGAGCTGGGTGCCTCGAGTCCGGCGGCGTACTTTCGATGGGAGATTCGTTGCTGCACGATCAACAGGCCGGTGAGCCCGCACCCGCCCCCTTCGCGCTCGCCATGGCGCGTCGCTACGCCATCGTTGCGCTTCGCGTCGCGCTGCCGCTCCTCGTCGTCTTTCTGGTATGGGATGAGCTGTCCCGCATCGACGTGCATGCCGTGCGGCAGCTGCTGGCGGCCCTTCCACGGGACGAGATAGCCCTGGCCCTGACGGCGGCGTTTGCGGCCGTGGCCTGCGCGGGGCTCTACGACGTTGTGGCGTTTCCGAACGCCGGCAGTATGAAGGCTGTCAAGCGTTGGGGTTTCGGCACCGTAGTTGCCTGCTGGACCAACTTTCTCGCCGTCGGTCCTCTCGGCGGGCCGGCCTTGCGCTTCTACGTCTATCGGCGGGCCGGGCTGGAGACGAGCGATGTCGGAGCCCGCCTCGCCAACCTCTACACCGGGATGTTCTCCGGCTTTGCCGGGTGGGTCGTCGCCGCTGTCGCTCCGCTGGGCGACGGCGCGGTGGCGTTCGCCGGGAGGGTCGGTCTGGCGTTCGCAGCCGCGCCGCTGTGCAGCGTCGTGATCCGGGAGGTGCGCCACAGGCTGCGATGGGGAAGGCGCGACGCTGCTGCGGTGAGGGCGATTCCACTCGCTCTCCTGGGTGCAGCGGATTGGGGCATTGTGGCGCTGGTCTTCGTGCTGGTGGCGCGCATTTCCGGAGTCCTTCTCCCCGGCGGAACGATCCTGTGGACCATGATGGCGGGGCACGCTGCCGGGTTCGCCAGCATGGTTCCCGGGGGGCTCGGCACCGCCGACGTCACCTGGATCATGGCCTTCACCAACCAGGGTGTCGACGCAGATCGTGCGGCCGCGACCGTGTTGTTGTTTCGCGTCGTCCTGTACGTGGTGCCCTGGTTCGCGGCGCTGATCGCCCTCTACCTCTATGGGGCTCGAAAATGGCGGGCCGCGACGATCTGGCAGCGGCGCGCCATCGCCGCCGCGGTCGTCGTGAACGCGGGCTTCCTGCTGGCCGCGAGCGCCCTGCCGTCCACGCGCAGTTGGCTGGGTTCCGTCGGCGCCTGGTTGCCCGTAGGCGTGGTCGAGGTATCGCATTCGTTCAGCATCCTCGGTGCGATCACGATGTTGTTCCTCGCGCGCGGCATCTACCGCGGCTACCGTGCCGCCTTTCTGGGGGTCACCTCGTTGCTGGCGGGCTCGGTGTTGAGCCATTTTCTTCGCGGTTCGGCTCCGGAGGCATCAGTGGTGGCGCTGGTCTTGCTGTTGATGTTGCTCGGCACCCGGCACGCCTTTGACAGACGCGGGCGCATTCCAATTCGCGGCGAGTACTTTCTCGCGGTGGCCGTCGGCTCGTTGACGTTCTTCGTGCTCATGGGAATGCTGGGCTTCGGCGATGTTCCGTACGCGAGCGCCTTGTGGACCCGTTTCGAACCCGGGGCCGACGCGGCGCGGTTTCTGCGCGGGACCTTGATCGCCGGCGCCGTGGTGCTCGCCTTTGCGGTGAGGCAGTCGGTCCGTCCGCCGACGCTTGCCGTCTATCCCGGCGCCGACGAGATCGATGGCGCCATCCGATTCATCCAGGCGAACGATGATCAGGGCGTGCTTCTGAGCGTCGGATGCGGCGACAAGGCGATCTGGTGGCACGGCGATGACGGACTCGCCGTCTACCAGCGTCGCGGGGACAAGATGATCGTGCTGGGACACCCGGCGTGCGTGAAGGGAATGGAGTCCGCGGTTCTCGCGGACTTGGTGTCGCACGCGGCAGCGGTCGACCTGGAGCTGGTGTTCTACCAGGTCGGGCCGCCGTGGACGGACCTGCTGCGCGATTACGGGTTCGGTTTCTTCAAGCTCGGCGAGGAAGCAGTCGTCGATGTTGCCGACTACAGCCTCGCCGGAGGCAAGCGCGCCAAGCTCCGCCGTACTGTGCGAAAGACCGAAGAGGCCGGCGTCCGTTACGCGGTCTTCGAACCGCCCATCGAGGCGTGGGTGATCGAGCAGGCGGGGCAGGTCAGCGACACCTGGCTTGCGGACAAGAGGGCTCGCGAGCTGCAGTTCTCGGTCGGTTACTTTTCACCCGCGTACCTGCGGCGCTTTCCAATCGGCGCCGCGATCGATGCGCAAGGTCGCATGCTGGCGTTCGTGAACCTCCTCGGCGGGCGGGCGGGCGGCGAGATCACCACCGACTTCATCCGCTACCGGGGCGACGCGATCACGGACGTCATGGAGTACGTACTTGCCAAGTCGTTCCTGTGGGCCAGCGAGCATGGCTTCAGCACCTTCAGCCTCGGCATGGCGCCGCTGTTCGACGTCGGCGGAGACGAGGGCTCATCGTTCCCGGAGAAACTGGCGCGGCAGGTTTTTCTCCACGGCGAGCACTTTTACAACTACCAGGGACTGCACTCCTACAAAGAGAAGTTTCACCCCGACTGGCATCCCCGCTACCTCGCATATCAAGCTCCATGGGATTGGGCCGGCTCTACGGCGGCGGTCATGAATCTCGTGCGGGCGCGGGCCCGCAGCGACCGGCGGCGCATCAGGGCGGCGCGGCACCAGTCAACCTGACGCGGCGCCGTCGATGGCGTAGGTGCTGCGGCCAGCGCCCATCCCGAACCAAATGCGCCGGCCTCCTCGTCGGAGGATCTCTGAGGCGCTTTTGCGCGTTCAGACTACTGCCGTCTCCTCCTCGTTTCGGTTTACTGAGGATTAACTGCTGGGGTTGCCGTCGCAGGTTTCGATGATGTGGGTTGATGACAGTCCGAAGCGGGCAACAGAGCAAGGGAGTGCACCATGTTGGAACGAGTGGTTTTCCCCGGGGGCGGATGGTTACTTCGCGGTGTGCTGGTGATCGCCGTCGGCGCGACGGCGGTGGCC
>JASFRZ010000019.1:0-22395 GCA_050114655.1 Acidobacteriota bacterium | reverse complement strand
TGCGTTCCGGCGACGAGAACGTCTCCGTGCCCAGCCTGGGCGCGCGCATCCTGCGCGACCCGGCCGCCGGCGGCTACCGCATCGACTACATCTACCAGTCCGATCCCGACTACCCCGACGAGATGTCACCACTCGCCGACCCCTACCTCGACATCGAGGCCGGCGACGTCATCGAAGCGGTCAACGGAGTCGCAACGCTGTCGGTACCGGACATCGGCGCGCTGCTGCGTAACCAGTCTGACCGCCAGGTGCTGCTGACCCTCCACGACGCCTCGGCGATGGCGGGCGCCAACGGTGACGACGGGACGCGCGACGTGGTGGTGGTGCCGAGCAATGGCGAACGCAACCTGCGCTACGCCGACTGGGAGTACACCCGTCGGCTGCGCGTCGAGGAGCAAGGCAACGGCCGCATCGGCTACGTCCACCTGCGCGCCATGGGCAGCGGCGACGTCGAGGACTGGTACCGCCAGTTCTACCCGGTGTTCAACCGCGAGGGGCTGATCTTCGACGTGCGCCGCAACAACGGCGGCAACATCGACTCCTGGGTGCTCGAGAAGCTCATGCGCAAGGCGTGGATGTACTGGCAAGAGCGTGTCGGCCAGCCGACCTGGAACATGCAGTACGCCTTCCGCGGCCACATGGTGATCGTCGTCGACCAGAACACCGCGTCGGACGGCGAGGCGGTCGCCGAGGGCTTCCGCCGCCTCGGCATGGGCCCGGTGATCGGCATGCGCACCTGGGGCGGCGAGATCTGGCTCGGCTCCTCCAACCGCCTGACCGACGGCGGTCTGGCGCGCGCCCCGTCGATGGGCGTGTACGGCGAGGACCGCGACTGGCTGGTCGAGCAGGTCGGCGTCATCCCCGACATCGTCGTCGACAACCTGCCGCACGCGACCTTCATGGGCGCCGACTCCCAGCTCGACACCGCGATCGACTACCTGCTCGACAAGATCGAGACCGAGCCGGTGCCGGTGCCGCCGCCGCCGATGTATCCCAACAAGGGGTTCGATTACGGGCGCGGCGGCGGTGCGGGCGGCCGGGGTGGCGGTCCGGGCGGGCGAGGCGGCGGCAGTCGGTAGGCGGAGGGCTCGATTCCGTCTTCACCGCGTTCGGATCGGCTTTCGCCGTGCGTGAACGCCTTCTGGGCACGGTCGATTTCTGGCGGGTCGAGCGCTTCGTGCACAGGTACGACGAGCGCTTGCAGTTCCTGCCCGTTTCGAAAATCCTCAAGCGTCGCGGCGCGGATCGCGACGAACTCCGCGAACGATGGGCTCCGGGGGCCGCCTCCAGGGCCTGACCCGGCGGTCGTGGACGTCGGCCTGTTCCTCGTCGACTTCGTGGACATCAACGCCGACGAACAGACCTTCGAGTTCACGGCGACCCTCTCGATGCAGTGGGAGGATCCGCGGCTCGCCTTCGATCCCGACGAAGCAGGGACGTCGGAGAAGGTGTACCAGGGCGCCTACCAGTTCGCCGAGATCTTCCCGGGCTGGTGGCCTCAACTCTTCCTGCGCAACGAATCGGGACGCTTCGAGAGCCAGGGCGTTGTGCTGCGGGTGAGCCGGGAGGGCGTCGTGTCGTATACCGAACAGTTGCAGGCTATCGCGGAGGTAAAGATGGACCTCCGCCGCCTCCCGTTCGACCGACAGCGCTTCGTGGTCACGTTCGAGCTCCTGGGCTTCGATGTGGACGAGGTGCGCCTGCGCCCCGAACCGGGCCGAACCGGGTACGGCGAGACGACGCTGAGCCAGTGGCGCATCGACGGCGTGGAGGCCGTGCCGACAACGGACGAACCCCTGTACGTTAACGGCGAAGAGACGCGGATCTCTGCCATCAGCTTCTACTTCCCGGCCACGCGGTCCCCTAAGTTCCTGCTGCGACTCATCGTCTTTCCGATCATGATCCTGGTGGCCTTGACGTGGTCCGTCTTCTGGATGGACCGGGAATCCCTCGGCAGTCGGATGGACATCTCGTTCATCGGGATCCTGACCGTCGTCGCCTTCCAGATCGTGGTGTCGGACCGCATGCCGCGGATCTCCTACTTCACGATCATGAGCAGCTTCATGTACGTCAGCTACCTCACGCTGGCGGCAAGCGTGATCGTGAACCTCCGCGTTTCGGCCCTCGACCGACGGGGAGACAAAGAGAAGGGTAACCGCCTCGACCGGAGGTGCCGGTGGCTGTTTCCCACCGCCTACGTCGGCGCCCTCTTTCTGTCCGCGATGTACTACCTCATTCGATACTGAGGGTCGCCTTCCGGAACGCGCCACGCGTGCTGCTCAATCCCCCCGAAGCACGGTCACCGCGTCGGCGCGCGCGGCGCGTAGCGCCGGGATCAGGGAGGCGGCGATTCCGGTGGCGAGCAGCGTGATCGCGGCCGCCACACCGGTGACCGGATCGTAGGGCGCCACACCCCACAGGCGCGCCTGCAGCAGCCCGACCAACCACATGCCCACGAGATATCCGATGGCGATGCCGATAAGCGTGAGACGCATGCCGCGAGTCAGAATCTGTGCAACGAGCACGCGGCGTGTTGCACCCAGCGACTTGCGGATGCCGAGCTCGCGCGCCCGAGCAGCGACGGCGAACGCCATCGTGCCGTAGAGCCCACCCGCGGCGAGCAGCAACGCAAGTGCGGCGAAACCGGAGAGCAAGGCGGCGAGCGAGCGCGTGTCGGCGCGGCTGCTGGCCCCTGCTTCGTCGAGGGTCTGCACGTCGTAGATCGCTGCGGTGGGGTCGAGTTGATCGACGACGTCGCGCAGGACCGGTACGACGCCGGCGGCTTCGCCCGAAGCCCGCACGTACACGTACGCCGAGGCAGGAGTGGATTGCCGGTAGGCGACATACGCCTCGGGCTCGATCACCTCGTGGATACCGCGGTAGTAGGCATCTTCGACGACGCCGACGATCTCGAACCACTCTCTCCCGCCCCGACCGAGCCCGAAGGCCACACGATGGCCCACCGGATCCACCCCCGGGAACATCTGCTCGGCGAGCGTGCGGTTCACGACCGCGACGTCGGGCGCGCCGGAGATGTCACGCGCGTCGAACGTCCTGCCGGCCCACAGGCGCAGTCGCAATGTGGCGAAGAACTCGCGCTCGACGAAATGCAGGCGCACACGCCGGCGTGCTTCGAAATCCTCGAACGAGCTGTCGACGCCCTCGATCGCGAGGTTGGTGCCATAGCCGATCGTGCGGTAGGCGAGCGACGTCGCCAGGCTCGCGCTTTCCACGGCGGGCATGGCGCGCACGCGCTCCAGCAGCGAGAGGTAGAAGTCGCGCGTGCCCCCCGGATAGCGGTCGGCGGCGAGCTCGACGCGCGCAACCACCACGCCGTCGGCATCGAAGCCCGGATCGGCGCTGCGCGCCGCGAGCAGCGAGCGGACCATGAGCATCGCCCCTCCCAGCAGGAGCACCGCGAGCGCCACCTGTACCGCCGGAAGGGCGGCGCGCAGGGAGCCCGGCGCGAGCCCGCGTTGTGGTGCAGAAGCGGCGCCCTGCAAGACAGACCTCGGCGAGGTCCGCAAGGTCCCGAGCACCGGGGCGAGCGCGAAGACGACCGCGGCAAGTAAGCCGAGCAGCAACGCGAAAAGGAACACACGCGTGTCGAACGGCGCTGCCCCGGAAAGAAGGCCATACGACGTCCAGGTCGTCGTGACCCGCGGCAGCGCCGGTAACAACAGGGCGCGCAGCGCAACGGCAACGAGGCAGCCGGCAAGGGCTCCGAGCACGCCCAACAGGCCCGCCTCCGCAAGCATCTGGCGCAGCAGCCGCGCACGGCCTGCGCCAATGGCGACGCGGGTCGCCACCTCGCGGCTCCGATCGACGGAGCGCGCCAGCATGAGCACCGCGACATTGGTGCAGGCGATGGCCAGGATGAACAGGACCGCACCCTGGAGGAAAACCAGCGGCGACCGTGCATCTGCGCTGACCATCGCGTCGCGCAGCGACACGATCTGCGGGCTGATCACGGCGTTCTCGGTGTAGGTCGCGTCGAGCACCGGGCGCAACGCCTCCATGCGGCCGGGCAACGACGCTACGGCAATTCCCGGGCGCAACCTGCCCAGTACGTGGTGCCAGAAGTAGCCCGCGTTCTCGAGGTAATTGGGCTGTACGAGCACCGGCACGAGGCTGAACGGCAGCCATGCGTCGACCTCTCCCGCCACCCCGCGGAATCCCGCGGGGGCGACGCCGACAATCTCGAGCGAGAGCCCACCGATGACGAGGCGTCGGCCGAGGGCATCGGCTGCGCTACCGTACCAGCGGTTCGCCGCCCCATCCGCGATCACGACAACCTCTGCGGTGCCCGGAACTTCGTCGTCCTCGCCGCGAAAGAAGCGCCCAGCCGCCGGGCGCAGCCCGAGAACGTCGAAGTAGCTGTCGGATACCAGCTCCGCGGGCGTGCGTACGGGTCCCTCGGGTGTGGTGACCGCCACATGCGTGGCGTGCAACGCGGCGGTGGCCTCGAACAGGTCTGCGGTCGCCGCATCGAACGTGCGGTAATACGGATAGGACCATTCCTCGTGCACCGGCGCCCGGCCGTCGGGGTGGCGGAACTCGAGGCGCATCTTGACGAGGTTGTCGGCGTCGGGGAACGGTAACGGCCGGTACAGCGCCGCATCGATGAGGCTGAACATGGCGGTATTGGCGCCGATGCCCAGGGCAAGGTAGACGACGGCGATCGCGGCGAAGGCAGGCCGCCGGCGAAGGGCACGGGCGGCGAGGCGGAGATCCAGCAGGATATTGTCCATCACGCTCACGGCGGGGAGCCGGGTGGATGAGGGGGATGTCGGCGTACCGTCCGTTTTTCGGCCGACATGGCGCACCGACGCAGCCAGATCGACGCACAGCCGGGACCATTCCCGTACGATGCCGCGTAGCCCGTGCGCCTCGTAGGCCCGTTGCAGGGACAAGCGCACCTCTTCGGTCATCTCCTCGCCGAAGCGCTGACGAAAGTCCTCCGGGTAGAAGCGCAGCAGCAGGCGGTAAAGTGCCATCGAGCCAACGAACCTCGGCCGCCGGCTCATCGGGGTGGTTCTTTGGCCAGCAGGCGCTTTTCGTCGGCGACCTCGAGAAGCTGCCGCATACGCTCGGCCTCGGCGCGCGCCACCGCGCGGCCGAGGGACGTGACGCGGTAGTAGCGGCGGCGCTCGTCGTGCTCGTGCTCGTCCGGGACTTCATCGGTTTCCGCGATCAGCCCGCGGTCGAGCATCCGTTTGATCGCCGCGTACAACGTCCCGGGCCCCATGACCACGGCGCCGTCGGTGCGCGCCGCGACCTCGAGCTTGATGCCGTGGCCGTGCCGGTTGCGGTCCAGCAGTGCAAGCAAGACCTGGAACTCGGCCACGGGCAGGGGGAGGAAATCGGCGGGTTTGTCGCTCATGGGTCTTCACGTGCCACGGATCAATATCGACGATCAATGCATCGACTGTCGATATTGTTAGTCGGCCGAAAACCCTGTGTCAACCACCAGGGGCCGCTCTCTTCCCCGCGCTCGGTCAGCTTCCGCTGGGCGCGAACGCCTTGACGGTCACATCCGGCATGGTTTCCTCCTTCTTTGTCGAAGCCTCGCCAAGATCGTGTGGTGAGAGATTTCAGAGCGAGCTGAGGGCCTTCTTCAGGTCGTCGGCGTTCATGACCGGCGTGAATTCCACGGCCGCATCTGCTTCCCGGAAGAGAATCTCGGCGATGCCCGCGATATCCGCGGGCTCCTCCATGTCGAAGAAGAGGAGTCCCGCACGCCTGCCTTCCAGGGGCATGAAGTAGGCCGCTTCGGGCTCGGCCTTGGCCATCACCGCCTCGATAACAGTTCCCATGGATCCGTCGTCGACCATGGTGTTGCCCTTTTCCACCGGTACCGTCCACTTGAGCATCATGCGCATGAGATGCCTCCTTTTTTGGCATGTGCGCCTGCAAGGCGCACGCGCAAGCTGTCAAGAAGATTTTACTCCGCACAACGCACGTACCTGCGGCGAGTCGCCCGCCGGGCCCTTCACTTGCCTTTGAAGTCGCGGACAAATAGCGTGTGGGATCCGTTGGGACGTTCGAACCCGCAAAACAAGGAGCAGTCCGATGAAGAAGGCCCTGGCAATCGCCGCAGTTCTCTGCCTCACACTGGTCGTTTCGGCGACCTGGACGGCCCCGGTTGCGAACGCCGCGCAGAACCCGCAGTCGTGCTGGGGACAGGCCACCAAGGTCTTCGCCAAGATGGGCGAGATGGGCGAGCACGCTCGTGAGCAGTCGAACCCGCGCGCCGGCCTGCGCAACCTCGCGCGCGAGCTTTACGACCTCGGCGTCTTGGAAGACGACTCGATGCAGTCGCTGGGCGCGTTCGTGGCCGAGGCACTGGGGCTGTCGATCGACGCCTGCATGTAGGTACGGTCTCGACGACCGTCCCGGCAACGGAGATCTGTTCCGCCGACGCAGCGACAGCGCGGCGTCGCCCCGTGCGTCAGCTCGCTTCCCCGCGCGGTCGACGGCCCGCGTTGCCCCAGTGGACCGGCTTGCGCAACCGCAGGCGAGCACGCAACTCCTGCAGCACGCGCCGACCGAGTTCGGCGGCGCGCGGGTGGACCGGCCAGGTGTCGCCGATGCGGTCGGCGCGATTGAGAATGCCGCGCAGGGCATGCTCGTCGAGGTGGTCGAGCGGCCTGGTGAGCATCTCCTCGACCCAGGCCAGCTCGCCGGCGAGCTCCTCGAACAGATCGCGTCGCTCCTCCAGGCGCTGTCGCAGGGAGAGGAGCTCGAAGTACCCTGCGGGTAGCTCGGCGGGCAGCTCGAGCTCGGGAGGCCCCGGGTCGCCCGGGGGAATGGGTCCGATCAGACCGATCAGCGTGGCGATCTTCCTGCCGACCTCGTCGCGGCGCGTGGCCAGGGTGAGCTCGAACCGTTCCACGGCTTCAAGCATCGCCCACATCGACGGGTAACGCTCATCGGGGTCCTTCGCCAGAGCGGTCAGCACGACCTTCCATAGCTCCTCCGGAATGCGGTCGTCGATCTCGTGCAGCGGAACAGGATCTTCGGTGGCGACCCGGTGCAGCACCGCCTGCACATTGCCGCCGCCGAACGCGCGCGCCCCGGCAAGGAGCTCGTAGAGCACCGCCCCGATCGAAAAAATGTCGACGCGGTGATCGACCTCTTCGCGGCGCGCTTGCTCGGGCGCCATGTACGCCGGGGTGCCGACGAGCCCTCCCGACCCGTTGGTAGAAGTGTCTTCGGCCAGCGCCAGGCCGAAGTCGAGCACGTGCACCGTGCCGTCGTGGGTGATGAAGATGTTCTGCGGCTTGATGTCGCGGTGCGCCACGCCCTCGTCGTGCGCGTAGACGAGCGCGTGCATCACCTGCTTCATCAGCTCGATGCGCCGCTCCAGTCCGACGTCGTGCCCGGCACGGATCATGGCCTTGAGGGTGAGGCCATCGAGCAGCTCCATGACGATGTACGGGCGCTGACGATGCTCACCGATGCCGAACACCTTGATGATGTTCGGATGATCGAGGGAAGCGGCGACGCCCGCCTCGCGCAGAAGGCGCCCGCGTGCGCCCTTACCACCCTCGGGCATGAGCTTGATGGCAACGTCGCCGTACTCGTCGTGCCGGGCGCGATACACCGCACCCGTACCGCCCTTGCCGAGGCGCTCGAGGACGGTATAGTCGCCCAGCCTGTCGTACATCTGGAGGGGGGTCACGACCATGACGGTAACCGCCCAGGCAGGCTGCGCGAAGCCCAAATTCCGGTAGGCTCAAGGGTGCAACCAAGGACGGTCGATCATCATGTTCTCTTCGGACACGTACGCAAGCCGCCGCAGCACCCTGGCATCCCGCTTCGACAGCGGGCTGCTGATCTTTCCGGGTAACAACGAAAGCCCGATCAACTACGCCGACAACTGCTACCCGTTCCGGCAGGACAGCACGTTTCTGTACTACTTCGGCCTCGATCAGCCCGCGCTCGCCGCGGTCATCGACGTCGATGCCGGTACGGCGACGATCTTCGGCGACGAGCTGACCATTGACCACATCGT
This sequence comes from Acidobacteriota bacterium, assembly GCA_050114655.1. Lineage (GTDB taxonomy): Bacteria > Acidobacteriota > UBA890 > UBA890 > UBA890 > JASFRZ01. Next base: position 14,378 of record JASFRZ010000019.1, on the reverse strand, counting down.
CTGGATGGGCGACCTGCCGACGATCGCCGCGCGCGCCGAGCGGGTCGGCGTGTCGGACACGCGGCCGCTGGCGGACCTCGCCGGTGTGGTCGGCAAGGCGCGCGCGGCAGGACGGGAGGTACGCTACCTACCCCCCTATCGCGCCGACACCAGGCAGTGGCTCGCCGACCTGCTGGGCGTCACTCCGGCGGAAGTCGAGGCCGGCGCCTCCACCGACTTCGTGCGCGCCGTCGTCGACCAGCGCAACATCAAGACCGACGAGGAAGTCGCCGAGATCGACCGCGCGGTGGAGATCTCGGTCGCCATGCACACGGCGGCGATCCGCATGGCGCGCCCCGGCATGACCGAAGCCGATATCGCCGCCGAGGTCGGCCGCGTCGCCGAGGCCTCCGGGGGACGGCTGTCTTTCCCGACCATCGCCACCATTCACGGTGAGATCCTGCACAATCACGTACATACCCACGCGCTGTCCGAGGGCGATCTCTTCCTGGTGGACGCCGGAGCCGAGACACTGACGGGCTACGCCGGCGACCTCTCCTCCACCTTTCCGGTCAGCCCGCGCTTCTCCGACCGCCAGCGCACCATCTACGAGCTTCAGCTCGCCGCGCAGGTCGAGGCGGTCGAGACCCTGTCACCCGGCGTGCCCTTTCGCGACGTTCACTTCGCCGCCTGCAGGGTGTTGTTCGATGGGCTCAAGGGACTGGGGATCTTCCGGGGCGACACCGACGAAGCCCTCGCCGCGGGCGCGCACGCGATGGTCTTCCAGTGCGGCACCGGCCACATGATGGGCCTCGACGTGCACGACATGGAGAACCTCGGCGAGGTGTGGGTGGGGTACGACGGCGAGCCCAAGAGCACCCAGTTCGGCATCAAGTCGCTGCGCCTCGCGCGGCCGCTCGAACCGGGCTTCGTGGTTACCGTCGAGCCGGGCATCTACTTCATCCCTCAGCTCATGGACCTGTGGCGATCCGAGGGCCACTGTGCCGAGTTCATCGACTTCGACGAGCTCGACAAGTGGCGAGACTTCGGTGGTTTGCGCAACGAGGAGGATTTCCTCATCACCACCGACGGCGCGCGCCGGCTGGGCCCACACAAGCCGCAGACCGTCGAGGAGATCGAGGAGCTGCGGGCAGCGTCCGGCTGAGCACCGACGTCAGCGAGTCACACCGGACCGCTACGTCCTCCGGATTTCGGCGTGCAGTCCCGTCGCGATGCCTCAGACGTCGCGCAGCGCAGCCGCACCGTTGCGCGCGGCGCGGCGCGCCGGCAACAGCGCGGCGGCGGCGGCCACCAGCACGACGACCATTGCCGTGGCGGCGAACGTCCGCGGGTCGGTGGCGTTGACGCCGAACAACAGCGACCCGAGGAGTCGCGCCGTCCACAGCGCCAGCAGGGCGCCCACGGCAACCCCGGTGCCGGCCAGCAGCAGCGTGCGCCCCATCACGCCGCGCATAACGCGTGCGGAAGAGGCGCCCAGCGCCATCCGGATGCCGATCTCCCGGCGGCGCTCGGCGACGGAGTGTGCCAGCACGCCGTAGATGCCGAGCCCGGCGAGCAGCAGGGCGGCGAGCGCAAATGCGGAGAGCACGGCGAGGGTGAAGCGGCGCGTCGCGAGGGCGCGGTCGACGGTCGATTCCACCGTCCAGAACTCGTGCATCGGAACCGACGGGGCCACCTCGGCGACCGCGGCGGCCACCGCGTCGGCGACCTGCGGCACCGGCAGGCGCGAGCGCACCACCATGTCGAGGGTGTGGAAGTCGTTCATCTGTGCGACCGGGAAGTACGCCTCGACGCCGGCGTCCATCTCGGGCGACAGGTGCCGAACGTCCTGCACGATGCCGATGACCTCCCACTCCCATTGCCCCCAGAAGCGCAGCAGGCGACCGAGCGCGGGCTCGCCGCCGAAGATACGCCGCGCTCCCGACTCGTTGAGCAACACCACCGGCCGTGTTCCCTCGGTGTCGTCGGCGGTGAAGTTGCGCCCCGCCACCAGCGCAACGCGCATCGTCGGCAGGTAGCCGGGGTCGACGAGGTGCGGGTAGGCCGCGTTGTCGCCGCGGTCGTCTTCGACGCTCCCGACGACGCGGTAGGGCCAGTTGCGGTTGCGGCCGAGCGGCAGGGCGTCGTTGAGGCCGACCGCCTCGACGCCGGGCACGGCGGCGACCCGATCGGTGATCGCGGCGAAGTAGTCGGCCGCCGCGGTGGCCGTCGGGAAGCGCATCCCGGGATCCAGCTGCCAGGCCACCGCATTGCTCGCATCGAAGCCCAGGTCGACGTCGAGCACGGCGCGGAAGCTGCGCACCAGCAGCCCACCGACCACCAGCAGCACGCAGGCGAGGGTGATCTCGACAACCACCAGCGCCTCGCGCACGCGGTGCGCCCGGCGCGAAGTGCCGCCGGAGCCGCCGCCGCGCAGCACGGTAGCCTCGCCGCCCTCGGCGACCTGTAGCGCGGGGACGAGACCGACGAGCAGACCCGTCACCAGCGCTGCGGCGACGGCGAACAGCAGCACGGCGCCGTTGACACCGATGTCGGCCGCCAGCGGGACACGCGCCGCGGCAGTGGCGGCGACGAAACGGGTCACCGACCAGGCGATCCCGCTGCCGAGGACCGAGCCGGCAAGCGCGATCGCCAGCGTCTCGAGGACGAGCTGACGCACCAGACGGCTGCGCGGAGCGCCGAGCGCCTTGCGTACCGCCAGCTCACGCGCGCGGCTGGGCGAGCGCGCCAGGATCATGTTGGAGACGTTGACGCAGACGATCAGCAGCAATGTCGCGGCCGCCGCGGCGAGCAGCAGGAATGCCGGGCGGAAGGGGCCGGCGAGGTGCTGTTGCAGCGGGGTGACCACGGCGCCGAGACCCCAGCGATCGCGCTGCTCCTCGCCGAGGGCGACGAGGATGCCGTCGAGCTCGGCCTGAGCCGAGGCAACCGTTTCACCGCGACCGAGCCGCCCGATGATCACCAGCGTGTTGCCCTGGAATGCGTCGAGATCGTCGGCACCGACGACGGAAAACGGCAGCAGGAAATCCACCCGTACGCCGGGACTGAAAACCGAGGAAAAATCGAACGTCGGGGGCAGCACACCGATGACCGTGCGCGGCTTGCCGCCGAGATCGAGCGTGCGGCCGACGATCCCCGGATCGCCGCCGAAGCGGCGCTGCCAGAACCCGTGCGCCAGGATGACCGCCGCCGGGCCCCCGAGCTTTCCTTCTTCCTCGGAGAAGTTGCGGCCGTAGAGCGGCTGCACGCCGAGCACGTCGAGCAGGTTGGGTGCGACGTCGGCACCCACCAGCCGCTCGGGCTCGCCGAGCCCTTCGAGCGTGTAGGCGGCGTGGTCGAAGAAGGCGTTGTAGCCACTGAGCGCGACGAATGACTCGCTGCGCTCGCGGAAGTCCTTGAGGTTCGCCGAGCGCGAGGTGACGGCACTGAGCGAGTTGTCGCCCGGCTCCGCCTCGTTGGCGATCCACACCAGTTGCTCGGGATTATCGAACGGCAGCGGGGCGAGAACCAGCGGCTCGAGCACACCGAACACCGAGGCGGCGGCACCGATGCCGAGGCCGATCACCGCGGCGGTGAAGAGCGCGAATCCCGGGCTGCCGCGCAGGCTGCGCAGCGCGTAGCCGGCATCCTGGTTGAGCGTGGCGAGCAGCGTGCTCGGCGCCCGGCGAACGCCGGAGCTCGGACCGACGAGGCGCTCGGAAATGCGCCCCAGCGCCAGCCGCAGCGCCTCGCGCCGGTACCACCAGCGTGCCGCCGCCGGGCCGCGCTCGCGCGCCACTGCGGCGAAGTCTTCCTGCAGGTCGCCGAGGATCGCCGGTCCGGCGGGATCGCCGCCAAGCGCCAGGGCGAGCAGGCGGCAGGCGATGCGCGGCGGGTGCGCGCTCACGACCGGTCCAGCACGGCATCGAGGCCGCCGAAGAAGGCCTGCAGAACGTCGCGCGCCTCGCGCACCGCCTCCAGCCCCGGCGCGGTGACCCGTAGCCGGCGCATCGGATGGCCGCCACGCTCGGGGATCTGGCTCGGCTCCATCTCCCAGGCCAGCAGGCCCTTCTCGCTGAGCCGATCGATGGTGCGGTAGAGCGCGCCGCGCGTCACCTGACGATCGGCATTCTCCTCCAGGTCCTCCCGCACACGGTTGGCGTAGGGGTCGTCCTGCTGGCGCAGGATCGACAGCAACACCAGCAGCTCGAATTCCCCCAGCTTGGTCATCGGCGCCTCCCGAGTCGGAGAATACAAAAGCGACTTCGCGGAGTATACTTTTTATACTTCCCGCCGGCAAGGACACTCGTGACGGGTCGGTGCGCCCGGGTCGCTATCGACTTCCTGCCAAACCCGATAGCCTCCGAGCCGGGACCGGTCCCCGAGTCGTGGGTTCCGCCGAACGCAGGCGCCTTCCATGTTGAGAGACCAGAGCTGGAACCCGATCAGCATCCACCGGGTGGTGCTGAACTTTCTCCGCAGCGAGCCGCACCACTGGCAGGACCTGCTGCCGGAGCGGCTCCACCGCGTGGTCGACGACCCCGATCTCGATAGCGGGGAGCAGAACGCCGCCCGCTGGCGGCTGCTGCACTACTATCGCAGGTACTTGGTGGGGGAGATCCCGCCGGACACCGCGTGGTACGAGGTCCGTCACCTCGAAGACGCCCACTTGGCGGAGCTCATGGTGATCTCCCGCTCCGCCTTCTTCAACGGACCGCCGTTCGATCTGCGCGAGGTGAGCGCGCGCAAACCGATTCCGCTGCAGACACCACCGGAGCAGTGGCAACCGCCGATCCTCTGGGGACACAGCGAGGACGGGCCCTTCACCATCCTCGAGGGAAACCACCGGCTGACCGCCTATGCTGCCGCCCCGACCGGGACCCTCAGCATCCCGTCGTACGTCGGCATCTCCACCATGCCGTGCCACTGGCACGCCCTCGACCCGCCGCGCGAGCTGGTACACGACATGTGGCGTTGATCGCCGATTGCCGCGGGGCCTCGCTGCAGGCGGTCGTGGTGCGGGGACGTGGGCCCCGCCCTGACTGCTTCGCGGGTCGACCCCGTGACGGCGCTACGCGGCCGAAGGCGCCGGCACCGCGGCAGGGCGACGACGCAGGTCGATGAACATGGCCACCGGGCCGACGAGGAACAGCGCGTAGATGGGCGGCGAGACGTAGAACGGCGCCAGCAGACCGACCTGGTAGTCGCCGCCGAGGCGGATCACCGCCTCCACCACCGCCACCAGCACCGCCACCAGGATGCGGCCACGCCGGCTCGACACCGTGGTGCGTGGGTCGGTGATCATGAAGAAGATGAACAGCTGGTACATCGGCCCGGTGATCGGCGCGATCTCGGCCATCAGCGGGCCGCCGACGATCGCGCTGCGCAGCAGCGCCAGCGGGAAGAAGGCGGCGAGATAGGCGAGGGTGACGTGCAGCACGCGGGCGCGCGACGCGATCAGAAGCCCGAAGAACCAGATCACCGCGTTGGTGGCCAGGTCGTTGCCCCACTGGTGCGACAGGATCGCCACCTGGGCGGGTGCCAGCAGCACCATCGCGCTGATGGCGAAGTTGGTCGGGTTCCACAGGTGATTGTCGCGGTAGCGCAGCACGTACTTCGACGAAATGGCCAGGAAGCCGCCGAGCGCGAAGGGCCACAGGATGTTGGCCTGCGGCTTGGTCAGCAGCGACAGGCTGATGCCGCTGACGTAGGCGCTGGTGAGCGCGACGAAGCGGCCACGCAGCCAGCGCGAGAAGACCGCCTCGGTGAGCATGCAGGCGCCGAGGGCCGTGGCCAACCGTTCGTAGCCGCCGAGGATGGAGTATTGCCACTCCCCCAACACCAGGATCAGGGTGATCAGGAAGGTCACCAGGTAGCGCGGATCGATGCGCCCCACCCGGGAGGTACGGGAGGCCGCGGCGGCCGGGGCGGCGATCGGGGCGCTGCTCCGGGCCACGGTGATCTCCTCTACCTCGCGCCGTCGCCGGACGGTGCAGCGGCGGGCTGGGGCTCGACGAGCCGGTGAAGCCGGTCGGCCTGCAGGTCCTCGAGCACCTGCTTCTGCCCCGACGGCCAGCGGATGACCACGCGGTCGACGCGGACGTGCTCGCCCAAACCGAAGTGCAACCGCCGATCGTTCTGGCTGCAGAAGCCCATGCCGCCGTCGACCACGCTGCGCCGGCGGAGGTCGCCGGCCTCGATGGTGACCTCGGCGCCGATGGCGGACCGGTTGCTCGCCGTACCGCGCAGCTCGAGCTCGATCCAGTGTCGCGTCGGGTCGACCGTGTTGCGGTAGATCAGCCCCGGTCCCTTCTGGTTGGCGACGATGACGTCGAGCGCGCCGCGATTGAACAGATCGGCGAAGGCCACCGCTCGGCCGTCGTAGTTATCGGTGATGCCGGCACGCTCGGCGACGTCGATGAAGTAGCCGGTGCCCATGTTCCACAGCAGGCGCGAGCGCTCGAAGCCCGACAGGCTGGCGTCGCCGATCTCCGGCCAGGTCGAGGCATCCTCGAAGATCCTGCCCGACGCGCCGGCGATCTTCGACATGCCGTACCAGTAGTCGCGCTCGGCGCTGGCGGAGAAAAATCCGTTGGTGACGAACAGCTCGACGTCGCCGTCATTGTCGAGATCGCCGAACTGTGCCCCCCAGGCCCAGCCGGCATCGGCCACGGGACCCTGCGCGACCTCGAAGAAGGCTTGTGCCTCGTCGATGAAGTTCATCCGCAGGTTGTTGCCCTGCAGCAGGTAGCCGGGCTCGGAGATGTTGGTGACGAAGACGTCGAGCCGACCGCGGTTCTCGACGTCGCCGAGCGCCACCGACATGCCGCTCTTGGAATCGTCGCCCATGCCCATGCCGGCAGCGAGCTCGAACCGCCCACCCTGACGGTTGAAGAACAGCTCCTCGGGACCGTAGTCGTTGGCGAGGTAGAGGTCGGGCCAGCCGTCCTCATCGAAGTCGGCGCTCGCCGCGGCCAGCGACCAGCGCGTGCTGCCGACCCCGGCCGCCTCGGTGACGTCCTCGAAGTGCCCCCCGCCGAGGTTGTGGAAGAGACGGTTCTCGCCACCATTGTCAGCGAACTCGAAGCTCTCCTGCATGATGCGCGTGGTGGTCAGGTGCCACAGGTCGACGTTATCGCGGAAGTAGTTGGCGACATACAGGTCGAGCAGCCCGTCGCGATCGTAGTCGAGCCACACCGCGCCGTTGGAATTCATCCAGCGGCGCAGGCCGGACTCGGCGCTGGCGTCGCGGAAGCGCATGCCGCCGAGGTTCTCGAAAAGCTGCGGGTAGCCCCACTTATAGAGGAAGAGATCCTCGTCGCCGTCGTTGTCGTAGTCACCCCATATCGAGCCCATCGTCACGCCTTCGCCGGCGCGATTGACGTCGGCGAGGCCGACGGCGGCGGCGACGTCGAGGAAGGTGCCGTCGCCCTGGTTGTGGAACAGCGCGTTGCGCGCGCCGAAGCGGCTGTTGCCGAAGTAGAGGTCGGGCCAGCCGTCGCCGTCGAAGTCCGCCACCGATACCGAGGCGCCGATGCCGGCGACGTGCGCGGCGATGTGCTCGAGCGCGGGGTCGAGCTGCGGCGCCTGGTGGACGAATTCGACGCCGACTGCGGCGGCAACCTCGGTGAGCTGGAAGCCCAGCTCGGCATCGTGCGGACCGGCGGAGCCGGCGTCGGACCGCCCCAGCCAGGCGACCGTCGCCAGCGCCGACACGAAGGCGCACCCGGCGAGCAGCTGTCGGTAGCGGATGGTGGACCTCATGGTGTTCAGAGAGGTGGGGATCCAGATTAGCATCCCGCCAACCATCCACCGCAGTTCGCGCCGCGCCTAGACCTCGGAAACCGCGACGGTCGCGGGGACGTCGAAGAAATCGACCCGACCTGTCTCCAGCGCGTATTCGGCGCCGACCACCAGCAGTCCTTCTTCGCGGATGAGACGCTCGAGGATTGCCGAGCCGTGGCGCAGGTGGTTCGCCGACACCCGCACGTTGGCGCGCACCGCGCGGCGCACCAGCTCATCGTGGTCGTCGCGCAGCTCGCCCTCGAGCAGGGTCTCGACCGACGGGCGCACACGCTCGACGATCGAGTGCAGGTTGCGCGACTGCGCGGGCCCCGACTGCAGTAACTGCTCGAGCGTCGTCTGCACCGCGCCGCAGCGGGTGTGGCCGAGCACCACCACCAGGCGGGTACCGAACCTGGCGGCGGCAAACTCGACGCTGCCGACCAGCGACGGCGCGATGATGTTTCCGGCAACGCGGATGACGAACAGGTCACCGAGGCCCTGGTCGAAGATGATCTCCACCGGGACGCGCGAGTCGGAACAACCGAGGATGACCGCAAACGGCTCCTGGCCTGCGACCAACTCGTCGCGCGCACGGCCGCCGATCAGCTCACCGATGTGCCCCGCGCCGGAGGCGAAGCGGGCATTGCCTTCGCGCAGACGCGCCAGCGCTTCGCTCGCGGATATCAAGAGATCTCGCCTTTCCGCCGGTGGTATCGAACCGGGCGATTATAGAGGTCCTGAAGATGATGGATGTAACATGGCCGCGGTGTCTGCCCGGGAGGGATGCTCATGAAACGTCTGACCTTGCTGCTCCTGTTGTGCATGGGCGCGACGATCGGACTGCACGCCGCGCCGCAGTCCTCCGATGCGCACTACTTCGCCGAGATGCGCTGGCGTCAGGTGGGACCTTACCGTGCCGGTCGCATCTGGTGCGTCGCGGGGATACCGGGCGATCCGGCGGTGTATTTCGCCGGCACACCTGCCGGCGCTCTATGGAAGTCGACCAGTGGCGGTACGACCTGGCGCGCGGTCACCGACGACCTGCCGGTCAACGGCATCGGCGCTGTCGCGGTCGCTCCATCCGATCACGACGTCGTCTACATCGGCACCGGCAGCAACACGCTCGGCAACGGTGTCTATCGCTCCGACGACCGCGGCGAGAGCTGGCGGCACGCCGGACTGGCCGACACCAAGTACATCACCGCGCTGTTGGTGGACCCGCGCGATGCCGATGTCCTTGTCGCCGGCGCGGGCTCGGGCGGCAACTTCGGCTCGATGGTCTTCTACAACAACGACCCCTCGCCGGCTCGCGGCGTCTACCGCAGCGACGACGGCGGCCGCAACTGGACGCAGACGCTGTTCGTCGACGCGACCAGCGGCGTGGTCGACCTGGCGACGGATCCGGCGGCCCCCGACATCGTGTTCGCCAGCATGGGCGCGCCGGCCGGCGCGGCCCCCTCGGGTCCGCCCATCTACCATTCGAACGACGGCGGCCGGAACTGGCAGCGCCTCCCCGCCGCCGGCCTTCCCGCCGACGCGAACTCGGCGCGCATCGCGGTGGCGCCCGGAACCGACGCCCGCCGTCTGTACGCGCTCGCCGGCGGGCGCGGCAGCAGCGGCCTGTACCGTTCCGACGACGGCGGCGCCTCGTTCGCCTTGACGACCGCCCGACTGGCGAGCGCCCGCGGCCACCTGTACGTGCATCCGAACGACCCGGATGTGCTGTACACGATGGGCACCTCGGTGTACCGATCGACCGACGGCGGCCATACTCTGGCGGCGATCAAGGGCGCGCCGGGCGGCGACGACCCGACCGCCCTGTGGATCGACCCCACTGCTCCGGACCGTATGTTCCTCGGCGCCGACCAGGGGCCGGCGATCACCCTCGACGGCGGCGCCACCTGGAGCCCCTGGTACACCATGCCCAACGGTGAGCTGTACTTCGTGTCGACCGACGACGGCTTCCCCTACCGCATCTACGCGCCACAGCAGGACAGCGGCACGGTGTCGATCCTCAGCCGCAGCGACTTCGGCGCCATCCGGCCGAACGACTGGTACCCGATCAGCGGCTACGAGCAGGGGCACATCTTCTCGGACCCACTCGACCCGCGCTATGTGTACTCGCACGGCGGCGGCCACGTCATCGTGCGCTTCGACCGCGTCACAGGGCAATCGGGACCGGTGTATACGCCGAGCGCGGAGGACCGCTTCGGCCCGCGCCCAGGGATGGACATCTCGCGCGCCGATCCGCGCTGGATGTTCGTCGGCGCGCAGTACGTGTTGGCATCCGATGACCGCGTCACCTGGCAGCGGATCAGCCCCGACCTCGCCACGCGCCCCGACCAGCAGGGCGCGCGCGCAGCAGGCACGATCGTCGCGCTGGTCGCCTCGCCGCTCGACGTCGATCTGCTGTGGGCCGCGACCTCCAACGGGCTGGTCTGGATCACACGCGACCGCGGCGAGACCTGGAGCAACGTTTCACCACCCCGACTGGCGGACGAAGCCACGCTGGTGCCGTGGTCGATGGAGTCGTCGCCGCACGATCCCGCCACCGCCTACGTCGCGGCGATCGACCTGTCGGATCGGCATGGCCCGGCGCTGTTCATGACCTCCGACTTCGGCGTCACCTGGCGCGAGATCGTCTATGGCCTGCCGGCCGACGTGCCGAGCCGCGTGGTGCGCGAGGACCCGGTGCGCTCGGACTTGCTGTACGCCGGCACGCAGCGGGGCATCTTCGTGTCCTTCGATCGCGGCGGGCGCTGGCAGCCGCTGCAGCTCAACCTGCCGCACGTCTCGGTGCTCGACATCACGGTGCACGACAAAGACCTGATCATCGCCACCTGGGGACGGGCGCTGTGGGCGCTCGACGATGTCTCGCCGCTGCGACAGATCGACGCGGTGCGCGCCACAGCGACGCCGGCCTTCCTCTTCGACCCGGCGCCGGCCGTACGCGTGCGCTGGGACAACAACCAGGACACACCGCTGCCGCCGGAGGTGCCGCAGGGACAGAATCCCCCCGACGGTGCAATCATCGACTACTACCTGCGCGATGACGTTACCGGGCCGGTGACGATCGCCATCCACGACGGGAGCGGCGCGCTGGTGCGCGCATACAGCAGCACCCCGCCGCCGCCCGACACGCGCATGCCCAACGTGCCGGAATACTGGTTCAAGCAACCGGTGACGACCTCCACTGCGGCGGGTATGCACCGGCTGGTGTGGGATCTGCGCTACCCCACGCCGCCGTCGCTCGACGTCGACGCCGACGGCGTGCCATCCGACACGGTGTCGTTCGGCATCATCGCGAAGGCGGTCATCGGCGAATCGCCCAAGCAGCAACCGGTGGGGCCGCTGGTGCTGCCGGGAACCTACGAGGTACGGCTGAGCGCTGCCGGACAGACGGTGACCCGCCGGCTCACGATCACCAACGACCCGCGCAGCGCGGCCACCGCACAGGACCTTTCCGTGCAGCTCGGCTACGAGCGCGGCCTTGCCGCCGGCATCGCCACCAGCCGGGCGGCGATCGACGCGGTGCGGCAGTTGCGCGCGGCCGCCCACGCCGCGGCGGACGGCACCCCGGCGCTCGCATCAGCGCTGGCGGAGTTCGATCGTGCCGGCGCAACGGTAACCAACGCCCTGGCGGGCAACCGCGGGCTGTCCGGCCAGCTCGCGGACCTCCAGTTTGCCGACCTTCGACCCACCGAGAGCACCATCGCCAGGGTGAACGCCCTGTGCGCGCGTGCCGACGGCACCTTGGATCGCTACCGCGCCTTCCTGCAGAGCGACCTGGCGGCGCTGAATACCGCGCTCACCGGCGCGGGCGGCGATGCGATCCCGGCGCCGCCGGCGCCACCAATGCCTGCCTGCGAGGTCGCTCGCTAGAAGCGAGCTCAGCGTCCGAGCCCGTCAATCATCCAGATGTCGCCGTCGAGTGACTGGCGGGGAATCAGGATCTGCCGGTCGTCCCGCGAAAGACTGGGGAAGTTGGCGAGTCTGTCCGGCGCAATCGAGAACAGCGGCCGCGATTCCCCCGTCTTCAGGTCGATGAGCCACGTCGATTGTCCGTCGAGCACGATGAACTGCAGCGCGCCGCTGAGCGCCAGTGGCTCGATGACTTCGCCCGCCGGCAACGGAGCTGCGCTGCGCAACGCTTTGCTCTCCAGGTCGAGAATCAGCAGCTCCTCTCCCGCGCCGAGCTTGGCGGTGATCTTGTGGTGAGAGAGAGTTGCGCCTATTTCCATCCGGTCCCCGCGCTGTCCGTTGTGACCGTCAAACTAGCAGCGGCGTCCCGCAGCGGCAGCGGGGCCCGGGGCGCTTACTGCTCGCGCAGCGCCGTGACCGGATCGACGCGCGTCGCACGACGCGCCGGCAGGTAGCTGGCGGCGACCGCGACCGCGGCCAGCACCGCGAAGATGCCGCCGAAGGTGAGCGGATCGGTGGGGCTGACGCCGAACAGCAGGCCGGCGATGACGCGCGTCACGCCCCACGAGCCGAGCAGACCGAGCACCAGGCCGACGGCGGTGAGCTTCAGTCCCTGCCGCACCACCATGCGCACCACCTTGCCGCGGTCGGCGCCGAGGGCCATGCGAACGCCGATCTCGCGCGTGCGTTGCGTCACCGAGTACGACACCAGCCCGTAGAGGCCGACGGCGGCGAGCACCAGCGCGATCACCGCAAAGGCGGCGAAGATGCGGGTGAACAGCTTCTCTTCCCAGTCGTCACGCGCAATGCGCTCGCGCATTGTCGAAACGCCGAAAACCGGCAGCGCGTCGTCGATCTGCCACACCTGCTCGCGGATCGCCGGGACCACGGCGGACGGGCCGCCGCGGGCGCGCACGACGACGGTCATTGCCGCGCTCGGGCTCTGCGCCACCGGGATGTACACGCCGGGAAAAATCGGATCGCCGATGCCCGTCTGCATGACGTCGTCGACCACGCCGATAACGGTCTTGAACTCGGAGTCGGGATCGTTGACAGGGCCGAACTTGACGCGCTTGCCGAGCGGGCTGTCGTCAGGCCAGAAGCGCTGCGCGGCGGAGCGCGTGACCAGCAGCACCTCGGGCGTTCCAGGCACCCCGTCGCCGCGCTCGAACACGCGCCCGGCGATCAGCGGAATGCCGAGCGTGGAGAAGTACCCCGGCGTGACCTTGGCATAGGTCACCACCGGCAGGTCGGAGGTGTCGCTGCTCTCGTCGCCCTCGATGCCGAAGTAGGTCCCCGAAAAGCTGCCCACCGGAAGCAACGTGGTGGCCGCCGCCGCCTCGACGCCCGGCACGGCGCGGGTGCGCTCGACCATTTCCTCGAAGAAACGGCTGCGCGCGTCGGCCTCGGGATAGTCGGCCGCCGGAAGGGCCACCGCCATGGTCACCAGATCGTCCGCGTCGAAGCCGGGATTGACGGCATTGACATTGATGTAGGCGCGCACCATCAGGCCGGCGCCGATCAGCAGGATCATCGCCAGCGCCACCTCGGCGATCACCAGGCCGCCGCGCAGCCAGGTGCGGCGGCGGCCACCGGCGGCGCGGCCGGTGGAACGCAACGTCGCACCGAGCTCACCGCGTGACGCCTGCAGCGCCGGCACGAAGCCGAACAGCCCGCCGGTCAGCAGGGTCACCGCGACGAGGAAGGCGTAGACGTTGGCATCGAAGCTCCAGTCCATCCAGGTCGGCACCCCTTCGGCGAAGGATGCAACGATCAGGTTCTTGCCGGCCGCCCCGATGAACATCCCGAGCACGCCGCCGACCGCCGCCAGCACGAGGCTCTCGGTCAATAGCTGGCGCATCAGCCGGCCGCGTCCCGCGCCCAGCGCGGCGCGCACGGCGAGCTCCTGCCGGCGGCCGCCGGCACGCGCCAGCGTCAGGTTGGCGACGTTGGCGCAGGCGATGAGCAGAACGAAGCCGACGACGCCCGACAGCACGTACACCAGGATGCGCTCGTCACCGATCTCGCTCTCGCGGTACCCCTGCAGGAAGACACCGACGCCCTCGTTGGTGTCGGGGTACTCCTGCTCCAGGCGCGCCGCGATCCCCGACAGCTCGACCCAAGCCTGCTCCAGGCCGACGCCGTCGCGCAGGCGGCCGATCCCCGCCAGGTTGTGGGCGGAGCGCGCCGTGTCCGCAACGTCGATAGCGATCGGCACCCATAGCTGGTCATCGTCGGGGAAATTGAAGTCGGGCGGCATGATGCCGATGACGGTGTAGGGATCGTTGTCGAGCAGGATGGCGCTGCCGACCAGATCGGGATCCGCGCCGAAGCGACCGCGCCACAGCCCGTCGCTGAGCACCACGACACGCTCACCGCCGGGCCGATCTTCGGCGTCGGTGAAGACCCGCCCGACGGCGGGCTCGACGCCGAGCACGTCGAACAGGGAAGCGGTGACGCTGCTGCCGTCGACGCGCTCGGGGTCGCCGCCGCTGAGCAGGGCGAACGACCCCTCGCGAAAGCCGGCGATGTCGGTGAAGGCCTGCTGCTGCTCGCGCCAGTCGAGGTAGTCGAGAGGCGCCAGGCTGATGTCGTCGAAGCCGCGCGTCTGCATGGTCTCGGACAGATTCACCAGCTGCCCGCCGTCGGGATACGGCAGCGCCCGCAGCAGCATGGTGTTGGTGAGGGTGAAG
>JASFRZ010000018.1:0-22748 GCA_050114655.1 Acidobacteriota bacterium | reverse complement strand
TCGTGCACTTCCTTCTCGAGCGGGAGGCCGACGCGCGCGTTGTGGTGGTCGACAACCTGGGGTTTGCCGCCAACAAGGCCAACCTCGATGCGGTCGTCGACCGCATCGCGCTCGAGGCCGAGGACATCTGCGACTTCGAGACAATGACGCGGGTCTACCGCGAGTACCGGCCCGACGTGGTGGTCAACTTCGCCGCCGAGTCACACAACGACCGCGCCGTGGTGACCCCGTCGGACTTCGCGCGCTCCAACGCGCTCGGCTGCCAGAACCTGCTCGAGGTATCGCGGCAGAACCCGGTGGGGCGCCACATCCATGTGTCCACCATCGAGGTCTACGGTGAGCTGGGCGCGTCGCTGCAGTGGTTCGACGAGGGCAGCCCGCTGAATGCCAAGACGCCCTATAGCGCCGCCAAGGCGGCCGGCGACATGTTCGTGCGCGCCTACATGCAGACCTATCCCGAGATGGACATCATGTTGACGCACTGCGCCAACAACTACGGCGCCTACCAGTTCCCCGAGAAGCTCGTCCCGCTGGTGATCACCAATGTCCTCCGCGGGCTCAAGGCACCCATCTACGGCGACGGCATGCAGAAGCGCGACTGGTTGCACGTGCGCGACCACTGCCGCGCGATCATGGCGATGATCGCGGCGCCCAGCACCGAGATCGCCGCCGACGCCGCCACCGAGCCGGCCAAGCTGCCGATCTACGACATCAGCGCGCGCAACGAGCTCACCAACCTGGAGATCGTGTCGCAGGTGATCCGCTTGCTCGGCAAGGAGCCGGAGGAGTGGATCGAGCACGTCGCCGATCGCCCGAACCATGACCGGCGCTATCTGATCAACCCGGCGAAGCTGGAGGGTCAGTTGAGCTGGAAGCCGGAGGTGGACTTCGGGGCCGGCCTGCGGGAGACGGTGCGCTGGTACGTAGACAACGAGGAGTGGTGGCAGGACATCCTGCGACGCTCCGGCAATCTGCAGTTCGACTGGTCGCGGGAGGCCGGGAGAGCCTGATCCGTCGGCGGGAATCAGCTGGGGGAGAGCGACCTGCCTCCGGTGCGCAGGTAGTAGGCGAGCTCGTCGGGCAGGCGCGACCTGCGGATCGCATGGGCGACCGCGTCGATATCGTACTCGACGCGGATGAAGTCCACCTCGACACTGTCACCGCCGACCTCGATGATCGCGTAACAGGCGCGCCAGTCACCGCCTTTCGATCGGCCCACCGAGCCCGCGTTGATGAACGCCATGTCGTCGATGACGTGCGCCCATGGCACGTGGGTGTGGCCGAAGGCGATGACGTCGCCATCGCGCATGCCGGCGCGCGAGGCCATGGTCAGGAAGAAGTCGTCGTCGCGGTCCTGGGTCCAGTAGACGGTGTTGCTACTCGGCGTCCCATGCACCAGCACCAGCTTGCTTCCATCGATGTGGCCGCCGTGCGGGCGCAGGTCGATGCGAAAGGGCAGTCCGCCGAGGTAGGTCTTTGTGGCCTCGGAACAGTGCTCACGCGTCCACTCGTAGCTGCGGAGGGCGAGAACCGCCTCACGCTCGTCCTCGTAACGGCAGCCGCAGTGCTTGTAGTCGGCCGCCACGGTGGAGTCGTAGTTTCCCGCCACACCGGCGATTGCGTGCGACTGCAGCAACTCCACCACTTCGTTGGGCCAGGGCGCGTATCCCACCAGGTCACCGAGGTGGTATACGGCATCCGGCCTCGATTCCTCGTCGATGTGGGCGAGCACCGCCTCGAGCGCCGGCAGGTTGGCGTGAATGTCCGAGATCAACCCGTATCGCATGGTGGCCAAGAAGATAGGCGGCGCCGGAGAGGGTTTCAAATTGGCGTCCGACGGCTCCGATGTGCGTCAAGACCCCGTCGGAGGTCGAATCTCGCGGGCGTTTGAAATATCATCTCGGCCTGGGGTCATCGTGACCCGCATCGCGCGATCGCGGCGATGCGGCGCCTGCAAGACCGGCCCGAGCCCCGTTCCCGCCGCATACCAGTTCGCCCTCAATACGTATCACGCTCAGGAGCACCATCATGGAAGCTGTCACCACCGCCGTGCACCCCTTCGATGCCGCCGCCGAGGCCGAGCGCGTCCCTTACAAGGTCGCCGATCTGTCTCTTGCCGACTACGGCCGCAAGGAGATCCGCCTGGCCGAGCACGAGATGCCCGGGTTGATGGAGACGCGTCGTCGCTATGCCGACGTCAAGCCGCTCGCCGGCGCGAAGGTGATGGGCAGCCTGCACATGACGATCCAGACCGCGGTGTTGATCGAGACCCTGGCCGAGCTCGGCGCCGACGTGCGCTGGGTGTCGTGCAACATCTTCTCGACCCAGGACCACGCCGCCGCGGCCGTGGTGGTCGGCGCTCCCGAGACCGGCGGCACGGCGGAAAACCCGCGTGGCATCCCGGTGTTCGCTTGGAAGGGCGAGACCCTCGAAGAGTACTGGTGGTGCACCGGCGAGGCACTGCTGTGGCCCGACGGGTCCGGCCCGGACCTGATTGTCGACGACGGCGGCGACGCGACGCTGGTCATCCACAAGGGCGCGCAGTTCGAGAAGGACGGCGCGGTGCCCGAGTTCGATGCCGACAACGAGCCCGAGGAGTGGGGTGTCATCCTGGACCTGCTGCGCCAGGAGATGGCCAAGGATCCCCAGCGCTGGACCAAGACTGCCGCCGGCATCAAGGGCGTCTCCGAGGAGACCACAACAGGTGTCAATCGCCTGATGCAGATGGCCAAGAGGGGCGAGTTGCTGTTTCCTGCCATCAACGTCAACGATTCGGTGACCAAGTCGAAGTTCGACAACATCTACGGCTGCCGCCACTCGGTGATCGACGGACTCAATCGCGCCACCGACGTGATGATCGGCGGCAAGATGGCGGTGGTGTGCGGCTTCGGTGAGGTCGGCAAGGGCTGCGCACAGGCGCTGCGCGGTCAGGGTGCGCGCGTCGTGGTGACCGAGGTCGACCCGATCTGCGCGCTGCAGGCTGCAGTCGAGGGCTACATCGTCAAGCGCCTCGACTCGGTCATCGGCGAAGCGGACATCTTCGTCACCACCACCGGCAACTTCAACATCATCACCGCCAGGCACATGGCGCAGATGAAGGACAAGGCGATCGTCGCCAACATCGGCCACTTCGACAACGAGATCGACATGGCCGGCCTCGCCAAGACGCCGGGCATCGAGAAGGTCAACGTGAAGCCGCAGTACGACGAGTGGATCTTCGACGACGGCCACAGCATTCTGGTGCTCGCCGAGGGTCGCCTGATGAACCTCGGCTGCGCTACCGGCCACCCCAGCTTCGTCATGTCGGCGTCGTTCACCAACCAGGTGCTGGCGCAGATCGAGCTCAACGAGAACACCGACAAGTACGACAAGCAGGTGTACGTGCTGCCCAAGAAGCTCGACGAGGAGGTCGCCCGGCTGCATCTGGATCACCTGGGCGTCGAGCTCACCGAGCTCACCCAGGAGCAGGCGGACTACATCGGAGTGCCCGTCGAGGGTCCCTACAAGCCGGATCACTACCGCTACTAGGCAAAAACGATTACGCGCCTCCGGCCGCCCTGCGGGGCCGCGGCTTCCACCACGTTCTCGGCTCCGCTGCTACGTTGGCGTTGGAGTCGTTTGGTCGGGTGAACATCGCTGCGCTTGCTTGCGGAAGTCGCAGCCTCGATCAGTTAGTGAACAGGTCGAAGATGTTGCCGAGCATGCTGGAGTCAGCATGGAAGAACTCGGTGTAGCGGCAGCGTGAGCAGATCACGGTGGTGAAGCGCTGGCCCTGGACGTCGAAGATCTTCGACCAGAAGCCGCCGGCGCCGCGGAGCTCGCGCGTCTCGTAGCTGTGATTGGCACACTTGGGGCAGGTGTAGCTGATTCCGGCCATGGGGCATACTCCGTAATTGGGTTCAACTGCCCCTAATGTGCTACCTACCGACGTTTTCTTTCGCCATGGCAACCAAACCCCGGGGAGGGTCGAGAATCGTGCGGATGCAAGGCGCGCGACTGCAGGCACGCCGGACGCGTACACAACGTACGCGGGAGGTGGGCCGAGGGAGCGCAACGCAGCAGACGTGCGGTTATCGGCACTCCGGTTGACGAATGAACAAGGCCTTCACCAAGGAATCCGACTACGACGAGACCGCCGAGGCGGTCGTCGAGCCGGTTGATCCCTTGCCGCCGAACGTGCCCAACTACGTCACGCCGGCCGGTGCAGAGCGCGTGCGCGCCGAGTTACGCCGGCTGCTGCGCGAGGAGATCCCGCGGCTCGAGGCACGGGCGGGCGCCGGCCAGGAGTCGGACGGCGCGCGCGACAACCGGGAAAAGACCAGCGCGCGCCGGCAACTGCAGGAAGCGAAGGGGCGCGCCCGGTTGCTCGACCAGCACATCGGCCGCTTCCAGGTCGTCGACCCCTCCACGGGGGACGGTGACCGGGTGCGGTTCGGTGCCCGCGTCACGGTGCTCGATGACCACGGAGACGAGCGCACGTACCTGATCTGCGGCGTTGACGAGGCGCAACCGGAGCTCGGCTCGGTGAGCTGGATCTCGCCGGTTGCGAAGGCCTTGCTGGGCTGCGAGGTTGGCGACGAGGTGACGCTGCGGCTGCCGCGCGGCGAGCAGCGCTTGGAGATCGTCGACATCGAGTACGATACTGCCTGAGGCGGCCGCCGCGACCCTTCCCGTCCCGCCCCAGGCAAAATGTTGCCGACTTCTGACTCCGGACACTAGCGGCTCGCGGCGGCGTATGTGTATCTTCCCCGCAGCGAACGACTCCGCGCTCCTTCAGCGGGGCGTGGCGGTCCGGGAGGGGCTTGGGCGGCTCCCGGGACCGGGCGGGTGGGGACCTGCCGAATGCGACTCGCCCAGAGAGGGGGTGATCCAGTGTTATCTGACAGTACGAACTTGGTGGAGGTGGCGTCCCACTAGGGAATCCTCCAGAGCGTCCGTGGCGCTCGTCGGGTTGTCCGCTATGTGGGGAACCCAACGCCACCGACCACAAGTGATCACTCTTCTGAGTCGATTACGAAAAACAGCCCCGACCCCTCCTGGGGTCGGGGCTTTTTGATTGAGTTGAGGGTTTGGTCGATCAGGCCGGTCGCGCGACGTTGTTCCCACCGCCGGGCACGCTGGCACTCCGCGACAGCTGCCGGATGCGCGCGTCGCGATCCTCAGCGAAAGGCTGCAGTACCGCGGCGGCCGCGGGATCGTCGATCTGCCGCAACGCGAGCGCCGCGGTGGCGCGCACCTGGTCGTTCCAGCGATAACCGAACAAGGCGAAGCGCTTCTCGGCCAAGACGGTACCGAGCGCATTGATGCCGACGGGGTCGCCGATCTGGCCGAGCGCCTGGCAGCAGGCAACCACCAGCTCGGGATCGCGCAGCGTACCGAGAATCTCCGACAACACCGTCGCAGCGCGCGGGCTGCGCAGGTGCGCCAGGCTGCGGATCGTGCCCTTGACGATGCCGGGGTCGTTGGAGGCGGCGAACGGAGCGAGGATCTCGATGAGGCCTTCGTCGTGCAGCCGCTCGGCGAGACGGAACGCGGCGCGGCGGATCTTCGGGTTGCTGTCGCCTACGCAGTAGGCCACCTCATCGCGCAGGTCCTGGGTGACGATATCGATGACCTCGAGGATGTGAAAGCGCTGCTCCACGGTGACCTCGAGGTTGAGCGCGGTCTTGATTTGATTGGCCGCTTCGGGCCCCATCTCGGCCAGCAGGCTGGCGGCCATCTGGCGGACGCGGAAGTCCTTTTCCTGCTTGATAACCTCGATGAGCATCGACATGCCGGGGCGGCCGACGCCGCCGAGCACGCGCGCGGCGAGCTCCTGTCGCTCCGGGTCCCCGGACTTGAGGTCGTTTTCGAGAAGCTGCTGCACCGTCGGATCGAGGGTGCGGTCGAGGATCCTTGCCAGACTTCCCGCGTTGTGGTCGCCGCTCGCCTCGATTTCCTTGCGGCGCGCATTGAGCGCGAGGAAGATGCGGCTGGCCGACTTGTAGTCGGAGAATTGCACCGCGGTGCCCGCCATCACGTGCAAGATGCTTGCGAGCTCGTGCAGCACCAGGGGCTCGTCTTCCTTGGCCAGTGCCGCAGTGAGCGTCTCGGCGGTGAGCTCGCCGTACTTGCGTTGCAGCGCCAGGGTCAGATCCTGCAGCAGCCTCCCGCACGCCTTGACGATCTGCTCGCGGGTGGGAGCGGTCTCGAGCCCGAAGTCGACGAAGAGCTTGTGGAACAGCTGGAGGAACACTTCATCCTCGCCGGCGACCAGCAACTCCTTGCCGAAGCGCGGAACCGCCTCGCGCAGGTCGGCCCCCTTGCCTTCGGAGGCCAGTTCCGCCACCGCACCCGGCGGGATCTCACGCCGCCCACCCTGTCTGTCCGTCATCGAAGCGGCGGCTGCAACCAGCATTTCCCCGGTTGACCAGGCGCGCTCGATTCCTTCGCCACCGCCGCCACCGCCACGATTGCCGTGAGCGCCCGGAATGCCCATCCTCGGCCCCTGCATGCCGATCCCTTCATCGGCTCCGGGATCGGGACGGGGGGGGAGCGGTATCCGCGCGCCCTCGGGCATCTCGTCGAGCAGGATGCTCTGCACGAGCTTCAGCGCGTACTGGTGCTCGTTGAGAAACAGCCCCCGCAGCCCGGCGCTCTTGGTGAACGCGGACCAGAAGTCATCGTCGACCGTATCGGGAAGGTCGCGCAGCGCATCGATGAAGGTGCCGAGCTCATCCTCGGTGACGTTGGCCAAAAAAGTGACGCTGTGCAGCCCGGCGGATGCCATGAACTCGATGAAGGTCTCCGCCAACGACTCGTACTCCGTTGTATTGAGCCGCACGCCGTTGGCGAGCAGTGAGCCCTCGACGGCTGAAAGCACCAGCGCCTGGTGGTGTTGCAGGATGTCGTGCAGCGACCCGGCAAACTCGCTGATGGCGTCGCGCACGGGCTTGGTATCGAGCGGATAGAGCTTGATGTTCTTCGATGCTCGATTGAAGCCGCGCAGGATGTTGGGGATCTCGGCGAGGTCCTCGGGCTCGAGCTCCTCGCGCGACGCCGGCGCGCCGCCCGCCTGCCGCACCGCAGAGTAGCGGATCTGGCGCGGGTCGATGTTGCGCAGGTTGTGCTGCGACGCAAAGCGCTTCCAATAGCGTCGGTCGATGCTCTCCGGCTTGAGGTGGCCGAGTGTATCGAGCAGTGTCAGCAGCTCTTCGTCGTCGACGCCTTCCTCGAATACCAGGCCCTGAAGCTGGGCACGCTGCATCAGCTCGCGCAGCGAGGCTGCAGGACCCCTGGAACCGGAAAGGTCCAGCACCTGCCCATTGGCCGCCAGACCCTCCTCGGCGATGGCGATGTTGAGCCGCTGGTTGCGCTCGAAGATGCGATCGAGCACCTCGCCAAGATGCACCCGAGAGCGCACCACTGCGGCGCTGTCCGCCGGGTAGAGCTGGATGCTGCGCGCCGCAGTTACCAGAGCGCGCAAGAAACTCGGAATGTGCTTCTGGACGGACTCGATGTCGAGACGCTCCTCGACCTCGACCTCCACGGTGTCACCGGTGTAGGAGGCGGCCTCCTCGGGGTCGAACACGGAGCACGTGTACTGCGCGTGCAGCTGCTCGTAGCGATGTGCCTTCTCCTGGTTGGCCGAGCGCTTGAAGTGATAGGCGAGCAGCGAAGCCGAAGGTACGTAGCCCTTCTGATAAAGCCGTTCCTGGTAGGAGCCGACCTCCTCGTGCAACGCGCGGCGCCGGTTCTCATCGATCGCTCCGTAGCTGATGTCGAGCACGCGCTTGCCGAGAAACCGCATGGTCTCGTCATTGAGCTCGAAGCGCGATTGCACCAGGCCCAGCGCTTCCGCGCGGTCGAGGAACTCGAAGACGCGCGTCTCGTCCTCATCGGCTGCCGCGGTGAGGACGCTCATTGAAACGTCCTCACCGAAAGTCGATGCCCGCTCGAGGAGCTGGCGCTCGGCCTCATCGAGCGCATGGATCTCGGCCATGACGCTTTCTTCCAGCGAACGCGGTAGGTAGCCGTCGTCAAGCTTCTCGATGGTCCACTCCCGGCCCACCAGAACGACCTTCTGGTCACGCACCAGCTTGCGCACGATCTCGCTGGTGAAGAGCGGGTTTCCCTGCGTCAACTCGACGATTTCGTGCTCGAAGCCCTTCGGCATGTCGAGACCGGGGAACACCCCGCGCAGATAGGCGGCGATGTCGTTGGCGCTCAGCGGTCCGAGTTGGATGCGGCGGATGGCGAGCTCTCGCTGTCGCGCACTGCAGAAGCGATCGAACGGCACCGCCTCCTGCTCGCCGCCGAGACGCACCGACTCGGTGCTCGTGCCGCACAGTAGCACCCGCGGGTCGTCGCGCTGGATGAGCGCGCCGAGCAGCAGGAGGGTCGCCTCATCGGCGAAGTGCAGGTCGTCGATGAGTAGCACCAGCGGACGGTACTCGAGAGCCAGGGTGAGTACGTTGATCAGCGTCTTGAAGATGCCTTCGCGCCGTGTCGCCGGGTCCTGATCCTCGACCGCCGCCTCCTTGTCGAGGTGGGGCAGGACGTAGGACAGGTAGCCGATCTCCTCGGGCTGCAGCGCCTCGAGGATGGCGGAGCTCTTCTCCTCCCCCTGGTTGAGCAGATCGATGAGGATCGAGGTGATCAGGTAGTAGGGCCGAAATGCCTCCTGCTGGGCACCGGCCGCCTTGATGACGTGAAACAGGTCGTTCTCGGAGAGGTTGAGAGCAACGGTCTCCAGCAGTGCCGTCTTGCCGCTGCCCGGTGAGCCCTCGAAGACGAGAAACTGACTCTTGCCGAGGGTCAGGGCCTCCAGCGCCTGCGAGACCACAGAAAGCTCCTTGTCGCGGCCGAAGATGCCGGTCGAGCGCAGGCGGTAGAGCGCCGCTTTGGAGAAAACCTTCTCGAGGTCGACGTCATCGGCCGCTGCGACCTGGTTCCGACCCGAGCGCTTGGCGTGATAGAGGGCCGTATCGGCGGTCTGCAGCAGCCGGGTGGCGTTGTTGGCGTCCTGCGGCGCGGTGGCGATGCCGATGCTCAACGTGATGGGTAGCCTGGTGCCCGAGTCGCGCAGCCGGAACGGCCGCTCCGCGGTCTGGTTCAGCAGCCCCTCGGCCACCTGGCGCGCGCCGGCAGAATCGGTGCGGGGCAGCAGCAACATGAACTCGTCGCCGCCGTAGCGAACCGGCAACCCCTCATTGCCCGCGGTCTCGCGCAGCAGCGTGGCAAGCCAGGTCAAAACCTGGTCGCCGGCCTCGTGCCCGTGGGTATCGTTGATCTGCTTGAAACGATCGAGATCGATGACCAGGAGGGAAAGTGGAAATTCCTCGCGCGTATCCCACAGCACCTTGTGCTCGAGGTAGCTGAGAAGGAACCTGCGGTTGTGGATTCCGGTAAGCTCGTCCTCGAAAATGAGGCGCGAGGGGTCCTTCCCCACGTGCTGGAGAAAGTCGATCAGCTCACCGTACTGCACGATGCCTTCCAATTCCGCCGACGCGGCCACGCCCGTTGCGTTGGGCGCAAATCGGCGCGTCGCTGGGCCTGCGAGGGGGCGCGCTGGAGTGCGCAACCATAAACGTAGTGATCGAAGCGACCGATGTATACCTCTTTTTGGATCGAGTGCCCTAGAGGCTGTTCTGCGGCCTTTTCCGGCATGCCGGCGCTGAACGACGAGCGATGAGCGCGACTTCCGAGGGACGGCACGACAATGGCGCCGGAGCAGGCCCCCACCCGAGCGCCGCCGACCTGGTCAACCTGGCGCGCGAAGAGCTCGGCCGCAAGAAGACCCAGCGCATCCTGGAGCACTGCAAGCGATGTCCGGCGTGCGCCGAGCTGCTTCTCGACGCGGTGAACAACCAGCCTTTCGAGGGTGAGCGGTTGCGGCTCAGCAAGTGGAACTGGATCTCGATCGGCGTGCTGCTGGCCGCCGTCATCGGTGTCTTCGCCCTCCTGCTGTGGCTGCTCGCCGGCGCGGGGCGCTCGCCGCGCCAGTTCGAGAACGTCGAGCCTGCCGCCGAGACCCTCTACAGCGAGCAACCGGAAAGCTGGTTCGAGGCCCTGTTCACCCGGGTAGTGGTGGCGCCGGGAGGCGATACGATGCTGCGCTTCGGAGAGCGCGGCGTGAGCCTGCTCGACCTCGCCGGCAGAGCGGATTTGCACGAGCGCCTGTTGCTCGATTTCGGCAGCGTCATGACCGCGACCTACGATGGCAACGGCGCGCTGGCGCGCTACGCCAACAAACGCCACGATCTCGGCTGGTTCATCGTCGAGGGCGGAGAGCTGCGCAGCACGCCGTTGCCGCCCGACAGTGCGCCGGTGTGGTCGGCAGGCAACGCCGATGTGGCGTGGGTCCGGCCTCCGGCGACACGTATCCATCTCGGCTATCCCCCGCAGCAGCGAACCTACGAAGCGGGCGGGCGCGTGCTCGGCATGGCCTGGGCGCCGTCGGGCGAGCAGCTCTACGCCCTGGTGATGGACGACGCGGGAGACGCCTCCCTGGTGCGCGCGCGCCGCGCCGTCACGCAGCTGGAGGTGGTCCGCGCCGACCTCGACGCCTCGCCGTTGCCGAACGGTATCGCGATGTCACCCGACGGTCGCTCGGTTTTCGTCGCATTGGCCTCCGACGGTGCGCCCGACGCCGCGGCACGCCACGAACCGGCGGGTGACCGCGACCTCGATATCTACGCGATCGACCTCCGCGACGGCAGACTGCGCCGGGTGATCGGCTCCACCGGCGACGACTTCTGGCCCGGTGTGCAGGACGACGCGCTCTACTGGACCCATAACCGGCAAGAGGCGTCGGTGGTTCTCATCCCGCGCGCCGAAGAGGGCCTCGCAACAGTCCCCATGCGCACTGTCGCGGGGCACGATCTCGATGGGGTCGATGCGCAGCTGCCGCAATGGGACCCGCGGGGAGGCCGACTCGTCTACACTCGCGGCCCGTGGCGACTGGCCGACTGGGGCCTGCCATTCGACGTCATGAGGCTTGACGTTGCCGCCGACGGTAGGCCGATCGGTCAGCCGGAGCCGCTGATCACCGGGTATCACCAGGACCTCACCCCGTCGATCTCTTCCGACGGCCGATGGCTCGCCTGGCATTCGCGCCGCTCGGCGACCCCGGTGCCGTACTACGCCGGCCCGGGGGTCGCTGACGACGTGTTCATACGCGCGGCCGACGATGCGGGCGCCCCGGAGCGCCGGGTCAGCGAGTCCGGTTGGGAGGTAGGCAACCCGAGCTGGGGTCCGGACGGGCGCCTGATCTTCGACACCTGGGACCGCGGCGGCGTGCCGAGCGTCTCACGGCCTTGTATCGCCACCATTGACAGCGACAGTGGTGAGCCGCTGGCCAGGGAGCGGTTGCGCTTACCCGACGAGGTAGGCGGCTCGGTGTCGGCGGTGTGGTCGCCGATTGCCGACGAGCTGCTCATCATCGAGCGTCGCGACCCCGGTTCCCAGACGTTGTGGCTCATGTCCCTGAGCGCCGGAAGCGTCGAGCGGCTGGTCGACTTCGCGTCGCGTACACTGGGCGGCGCCTCCTTTACTCCGGACGGCAGCGCAGTGGTCTACGCGGCGTCTGTCGACGGCCGGATGCAGCTGTACGAGATCTCCCGCGCGGGCGGCGTGCCGCGGCGCCTCACCGACGACGCCGCGGGGCTCATGCACCCCAGCGTCTCGCCGGACGGCCGTTGGATCGCTGCTACGAAGTTGGTTCAGCGGAAGGAGCTGCGGCGGGCTCCGCTTGCCACGCTTCGCTGACCGGCAAGTGCGCCTGCCACCATGAGCGGGCTTCGGCGGCGCTCCACCCGGGTTGCAGGACGATGCCGGCCAGCCGGTCGGCAAGCGCCGCGGCACTCTGCGGCCGATCCTCGGGGTCCTTCTCGAGGCACCACAAAATGGTCTCGTCGAGCTCCGCAACGATCGGCAGCTCACAGCGTTGTGACGGCGGCACCGGCGGCGTGCGTACGTGATCGACGATGATCCGTACCGGGTTGTCGCCCTCGAACACCTGGGTGCCGGTGAGCAGCCAGAAGGCCACGCAGCCGAGCGCGTAGATGTCGGCTCGGTGGTCGACGTCGCTGATGCCACCGGCCATCTCGGGGGCCATGTAACCGGGCGTGCCGGCGGTCACCCCTTCGGCAGTCAGGCGCGTGGCGTCCTCGCCGATGGCCGCCCGCTTGACCAGGCCGAAGTCGAGCACCTTGATCCAGTCCACCTCACCTCCCAGCCGGCAGGTGTAGATGTTGGCCGGTTTGACGTCGCGGTGCACCAGGCCGCGCCCGTGAGCCTCGTCGAGCGAGGCGCATGCCTGCAATAGCCAGGCGACGGCGCGTGCCGGCGGGGTTGGGCCGAAACGGGCCACGAAAGTCTCCAGGTCGAGACCGTCGAGCAACTCCATGACGTAGTAAAAACGGCCGTCGTCGGCAACGCCGAAGTCGTAGAGCTGCACCGTGTGTGGCGACCGCAGCATCGCCGTGGCGGCGGCCTCGCGCTCGAAGCGCCGGCGAACGGCGGCCGCCCCGGCCCCGGGTTGCAGGCTCTCGCTGCGGATCAGCTTGATCGCCGCCGGGCGCGCCAGCATGCGGTGCTCCGCGCGCCAGACCTCTCCCATGCCGCCACGGCCGAGGAGCTCCACCAGGCGGTAGCTGCCCATCTCGCGCGCCTGCTTGATGTCCCGCCCGAGGCCGTAGATGTAACGCGAGGTCACCCATGCAATCATGGCCGAGCCGTACACCGCGATGGCCAGGCCGACCCACACCTGCAGCGGCACCGTGCCCGTCTCGCCGAACGCGATCGACATGATCATCGCCAGCGGAGCCGTGCTTGCCGTGGCGAGCGACGCCAGCAGCGTCTTGCCGGGCGTGCTCGGCACGATGATCGGGAAGATCAGCATCCACACGCACACCCAGGAGATGCCGAACCACGGCTTGATGCCCGCTCCCATGGCGTCGAACTGGGGGGCGAAGTCGACATTCCAGATCTCCGCCGTGACGATGCCCAGCCCGCTGACCACCTCGTAGAAAAGCCCGAAGTCGATGATTCTCTCCGGGTCGATGCGCAGCGTGCGGGTGGCGGCGAAGATCAGCAGCGAGGCGCCGATCGAGACGGCGGCGACAACCTGCTCGACGCGCTCCGGCAACATCGGCATGTCGCGCCCCAGCATGGACATCACTTGGCCGGAGTAGAAGGCTGCGCCGTAGGTGGCGGCGTACAGCAGGCTGACCAGGCCGAGGCGGGAGGACGCCTGCTCGAGCAGCTCCGTCGGCAGCCCTCCGGCGGTCGAGCCGTGGGCGAGCGCAATGTGGTGTCGGTTCAACGGTGTGCTCATCGTGGATCTTCGGCCAAGGGTGCCGCGATGGCGGGCCCCCAGCCGGCTGACACCGCCATCCGCACCACTCTAGCGAATCGGGCACATGGCGGCCATCGTGGAGCACTACGCCCGCGTGGCTCCGATCCGCCGAGAAGCTCGCTCCGGTTGCCGCAGCAAGAAATCCCAGGTGCCCGGTGCGGCGTGAATCCAGGCCGCCGATGAATTACCCTTTGCGGGATCTCGTAGGTCGATCCCCACGTTGCGCCGTTACCGGCCCTGAATCGACCGTTCTCGGAGTTTGCACCATGCGGAAGTCGCAAAAGCTCATCTGCCTGCTTGCGCTGCTGGCGGCAGCGGGCTGTTCTGGCATGAACCCGGCCACCGCCTGGGACCCGTATTTCGATTTCGCCAGCCTGCGCACCTACGACTGGGTGCAAAAGGCTCCCGAGTCCGGCGCCAACCTGCCCTACGAGGCGATCGAGCGCGCCGTCAAGCGAGTAGTCGACGCGCGCATGCGCGCTGCGGGGTTCACCGAGTCGAGCAGCAATCCGACGTTCCGCCTCGCCTTCTACGTCGGATTGGACGAGATCGAGGCGATCGGCAACAGCTCCTACTACGGTCCCGGTTGGGGCGTGTACTGGGGCTGGGGCTGGGATGGGCCGGCGGGAGTCAATCAGTCGCTGTACGACGCCGGCACGGTGACCGTCGACGTGCTGTCGCCCGACCCATCGATCGGCCTGCTGTGGCGTGGCAGGGCGCAGACCGACCTGGCGCCGGGGATCTCGGCCGGTCGCGCCGGGAGCACCGTCGAGTCGGCGCTCGAGGACATTCTCGAGAATTTTCCTCCGCTGCCGGAGCATTGATTCGCTACCGTAGCTGTTCCCCGGGGCGGATCAACGGCTCACGTGCGGGTTGTCGCGTACCCAGAAACGCAGCGGCTCGTCGCGCCATTCTCCGGCGTAGTCGATCCCGATGCGCGGTCCACGGCCGATGCGCGCGCCGGGCAGGGCGCGTCGACGCGCTTGTTCGATCCCGATCCGCCGGTCGCACACCAGGTCGGCGCCGTCGAGCGCGACCGTGATGCCGAGCGCCTGGCACAGCTTGGCAGGGCCCGAACACAGGTCCCCCGGCCGCCGGGCGGCAGCGCGGCGCTCGAACATCACATCGAGGCCGTCGACCGGTTCGAGCGCGCGGATCAGCACCGCCACCGGGTCGCCGGGTCCGCCTGCCACGACGTTGGCGCAGTGGTGCATGCCGTAAACGAAGTAGACGTAGCAGTGCCCCGCTTCGCCCCACATCGTCTCGTTGCGTGATGTGCGTCGCTGGTCGTAGGTATGTGCCGCCTTGTCGATGGTGCCCAGGTAAGCCTCGGTCTCGACGATGACACCGGCGGCACGGCGACCGTCGACGCGCGACACCAGGCGCTGCCCGAGCAGGGCGCACGCCACCGTCACGGCATCGCGGCGGAAGAACGAGCGCGGCAGGCGTCGGGCAGGCTGGACGTCGATCATGGTCGGGCGAGAGTATACTTTCGCCCTCGCCCCCCGCACATGATTGACCGAGGTCCCTGATGACTGACCAGGAAGTGCCTGAAAACGACACACCACCGCTTCTCGCCGGCAAGAAGGGTCTCATCGTCGGCGTCGCCAACGACCGCTCGATTGCCTGGGGTGTGGCGCGCCGCGCCGCCGCCGCCGGCGCGGAGCTCGCCTTCAGCTATCAGGGCGAGGTGCTGCATGATCGCGTGCGGCCGCTGGCCGAGTCGGTCGGCAGCAAGGTGCTGGTACCGATGGACGTCACCGACGACGAGCAAGTACACGAGACCTTCGCGGCGGTGAAGAGCGAACTCGGAAGCCTGGACTTCCTGGTCCACTCGGTCGCCTTCGCCGAGCGCGAGGATCTGCAGGGGCGCACCGTCGACACCTCGCACCAGGGCTTCCTCAAGTGCATGGAGATCAGCGTCTACTCGTTCATCGATCTGGCACGCGAGGCCGAGATGCTGATGGACGAGGGCGGCAGCATCCTGACGATGACCTACTATGGCGCGGTTAAAGCGGTGCCCAACTACAACATCATGGGGGTCGCCAAGGCGGCCCTCGAGGCCAGCGTGCGCTACGTCGCCCGTGACCTGGGCCCGAAGCACATCCGCGTCAACGCGGTCTCGGCCGGCCCGATCAAGACATTGGCATCTTCGGGGATATCCGGCCTGCGCTCCAAGATCACCGAGCTCGGCGAGCGCGCGCCGCTCCAGCGCACCGTCGACACCGACGACGTTGGCTGCGCGAGCCTTTACCTGCTGTCCGATCTCGCCAAGGGCGTCACCGGCGAGGTCCATTACGTCGACGCCGGCTTCAACACCACCGCCATGTAGCTGAGGCCACATCCAGCGGGACGGAAGCGGGGCGTTGCGCCGAAGGGATTTTGAGTCCCCGAAAGCGGCTCGCCAAAGTGCCTCGCGTGGGGCACCATAAAAGGGACATCGACGTAGGCAATTAGCAGCCCACGCTCACGCCAGTTTCCTTTGTGTGAACCACCGCCGCGCGACCACTATGTGATGCGCGGCCCCGAGGAGGACCTCAATGTCATTTGTCGATGACATCATGGCCCATGTGAAGGCCAAGAACGCCGCCGAGCCGGAATTCCATCAGGCGGTCTACGAAGTCGTAGAGTCTCTCGAGCTGGTGCTCGAGCGCCGCCCCGAGTACCGCAAGGCGAAGATCGTCGAGCGGATCATCGAGCCCGAGCGCGTACTGATGTTCCGGGTGCCCTGGCTCGACGACAATGGTGACGTCCAGGTCAACCGTGGCTTTCGCATCGAGATGAACAGCGCCATTGGTCCCTACAAGGGCGGGCTGCGCTTCCATCCCTCGGTCAACCTCGGCATCCTCAAGTTTCTCGCTTTCGAGCAGGTCTTCAAGAACTCGCTCACCACGCTGCCGATGGGCGGCGGCAAGGGCGGCTCGGACTTCGACCCCAAGGGCAAGTCCGACAACGAGGTGATGCGCTTCTGCCAGAGCTTCATGAGCGAGCTGTTCCGCCATATCGGCGGGAACACCGATGTGCCGGCGGGCGACATCGGCGTCGGCGGTCGTGAGATCGGCTTCCTGTTCGGCCAGTACAAGAAGCTGCGCAACGAGTTCACCGGCGTGCTCACCGGCAAGGGGCTCAACTGGGGCGGCTCGCTGATCCGTCCGGAGGCGACCGGCTACGGCGCGGTGTACTTCGCCGCCGAGATGCTCGGCACTCGTGACGAGACGCTCGAGGGCAAGACCTGCCTGGTATCGGGCTCCGGCAACGTCGCCCAGTACACCGTCGAGAAGCTCCTCGACCTGGGCGGCAAGGCGGTCACGCTGTCCGACTCGGGTGGCTACATCTACGACGAGGAGGGTATCGACCGCGCCAAGCTCGATTGGGTCATGGAGCTCAAGAACGTGCGCCGCGGCCGCATCAAGGAGTACGTCGACGAGTTCAAGAGCGCGGTGTACACGCCGATCGACGCCGCCGCCGACCACAACCCGCTGTGGGACCACAAGGCCGACTGCGCCTTCCCGTCGGCGACGCAGAACGAGATCAACGAGAAGGACGCCGCCAACCTGCTGAAGAACGGCGTCTACGTGGTCTCGGAGGGCGCCAACATGCCCACCGTCATCGAGGGCGTCAACGAGTTCATCGACGCCGGCATCCTGTACGGCCCGGGCAAGGCGGCCAACGCCGGCGGCGTGTCGGTCTCCGGTCTCGAGATGTCGCAGAACAGCCTGCGCTACAACTGGACGCGCGAGGAGGTCGACTCCAAGCTGCACGGCATCATGAAGGCCATCCACGAGGCCTGCGTGACCACGGCCGACGAGTACGGCACGCCGGGCAACTACGTCAACGGCGCCAACATCGCCGGCTTCATAAAGGTGGCCGACTCCATGCTCGACCAAGGTGTGGTCTAGGCGAAAACGATAAGGCAGCGTCTGCTGCGTTGCATCCACTACCTTCTCGTTTCCGCTGGAGGTTTGTTGCAAGAGGGAGAGGGGCGGTCTTCGGACCGCCCCTCTTTCTTTGTCGGTTGCGGTAGTCGGGAGTTCGGCGGAGAGTAGCGGCATGGGCAACGGCGCCGAGCGACACAAATATCCGAGCAGCTTTCAGGACCTGATGCTGTGGCGCATCGACAAGGTCCTTCTGGTATCGAGCCTGTACGACTCGTTCATGCTGTCGGAGGACCGTCTGGTCAACGAGCTGGTGCTGGGCGACTTCCTCGGCCTCGATCTGTACAACGTGCCCGACCTGACGCGCGTTTCCACAGGGCGTGAGGCGTTGCAGCTGGTGCAGAACCTGGGTGGCTACGACCTGATCATCTCGGCCACCCAGGTGGGCGACATGGATGCCGACGAGCTGGCGCGTCGGGTGCACGACGCCGGCCTCGACATCCCGGTCATCGTCCTGGCGTACCACGACCGTGAGCTCAACGACTTCATCAAGCACCACGACCTGACCCACATCGAGCGGACCTTCCTGTTCCAGGGCGATATCCACATCCTGTTCGCCATCGTCAAGTACGTCGAGGACCGCATGAACGTGGCGCACGACGTCGACGTGCTGGGCGTGCAGACGATCATCGTCATCGAGGACAACATCCGCTACTACTCCTCGTTCCTGCCCTCGATCTACACCGAGGTGATGCAGCACACCCGGTCGCTGGTGCCCGAGGGCGTCAACCTGTCGCACAAGCTGCTGCGCATCAAGGCGCGCCCCAAGATCCTGCTGTGCGACACCTACGAGGAGGCGTGGAACTACTTCTGGACCTACCGCGAGAACGTCCTCGGCGTGGTGTCGGACGTGGAGTTTCCCAAGGACGGCGTCTCCTGCCCCGACGCCGGGCTGCAGTTCGCCGAGAAGGTGCGCGAGCTGATGCCCGACGTGCCGGTGGTGCTGCAGTCGGGCAAGCAGGAGAACGAGGCGCTGGCGCACGCGGCGGGACGCTCGTTCCTGCTCAAGGGCTCGCCGACGCTGCTGCGCGAGCTACGCAAGTTCATGCTGGAGAACTTCGGCTTCGGCGACTTCGTGTTCCTGATGCCCGACGGCACCGAGGTCGGTCGCGCCCAGGATCTCAAATCGCTCGAGCGAGAGCTGCGCAGCGTGCCGGCGGAGAGCATCTCCTACCATGCCGAGCGCAATCAGTTCTCGGTCTGGCTCAAGGCGCACACCGAATTCGGCATCGCGCACCGGCTGCGACCGCGCAAGCTGACGGACTTCGCCGACGCCGAGGAGCTGCGCAACTACCTCATCCACGCCATCCGCACCCACCGTGAGGAGCGACGTCGTGCAGTCGTGGCGGACTTCGATCCCGATCGCTTCAATCCCGAGCGCGGCTTCGCGCGCCTGGGCGGCGGCTCGCTCGGCGGCAAGGCGCGCGGGCTGGCGTTCGCCAACCTGCTGCTGACCGAGCTCGACGTGGCGTCGCAGTATCCCGACGTGCGCATCGCCGTGCCGCCGACGGTGGTCATCGGCACCGAGGTGTTCGACGACTTCCTCGACGTCAACGAGCTGCGCGAGCTCGCCATCACGTCGACCGACGACGACGAGATCGTGCGCCGCTTCCTCGCCGCCGAGCTGCCCGAGGACATCCGTTCCGCGCTGCGGGCATTCCTCGACCTGTGCTACTACCCGCTCGCGGTGCGCTCGTCGAGCCTGCTGGAAGACTCGCGTTATCAGCCCTTCGCCGGCATCTACGAGACCCTGATGGTGCCCAACAACAGCCCCGACCTCGAGGAGCGGCTGCAGCAGCTACTCAACGCGATCAAGCGGGTATTCGCCTCGACCTTCACGCAGGCCGCCAAGCGCCACCTGATCTCGACCTCCTACCGGCTCGAAGAAGAGAAGATGGGGGTGATCCTGCAACGCATCGTGGGCGCCGAGCACGACGGCCGCTTCTATCCCGAGATGGCCGGCGTCGCGCTGTCGCAGAACTACTACCCGGTCGAGCCGATCAAAGCCGACGACGGCCTGGTCGCGGTGGCGCTCGGCCTCGGGCCCGCGGTGGTCGAAGGAGAGGACTGCCTGCGCTTTTCGCCCCGTCACCCCGAGCGGCTGGTGCAGATGTCCTCGGTCAAGGACGCGCTCGACAACTCGCAACGGCAGTTCTACGCGCTCAACCTGGAGGCGGAAGGCGACGCGGTGAGCGCCGAGGCGCACGGGGAGGAAGCCCAGCTGGGCCGCTACGATCTGGCGGTGGCCGAGAAGGACGGCACGCTGGCGCCGGTCGGCTCGACATACTCGCGCGAGAACGACGCCATCTACGATGGCATCTCGCGTCCCGGCGTGCGCCTGGTGAGCTTCGCCCCGGTGCTCAAGTACCAGGTCTTTCCGCTCACCGCGATTCTCGGCCGGTTGCTCGAGATCAGCGTCGAGGCGGCCGGCGGGCACGTCGAGATCGAGTTCGCCGTCAATCTGTCGACGCCGCGCGGTCAGCCGAAGGAGTTCGGCTTCCTGCAGCTCCGTCCGGTGGCGGCGTCGCTCGGCCGCGGCAAGGTGGAGATCGGCGACTTCGCCGACGTCGACACCATTTGCCGCAGCACCAGCGTGCTCGGTAACGGCGTCGTCGACGGCATCCGCGACATCGTGGCGGTCGACTATGAACGCTACGAGCGCGGCCAGTCGCGCCTCGTTGCGCAGGAGGTGGCGCGCTACAACGCCCAGCTCGTCGGCGAAGGGGTGCGCTACCTGCTCATCGGCGTCGGCCGTTGGGGCTCGGCCGATCCGCTGCTCGGCATCCCGGTTTCGTGGGACCAGATCGACGGCGCCAAGGTGATCGTCGAGGCAGGCTTCCGCGACTTCAAGGTACAGCCCTCGCAGGGCACCCACTTCTTTCAGAACCTGGTCGCCAACAACATCGGTTACTTCACCGCCAACCCCGATACCGGCGACGGCTGGGTGGACTGGGAGTGGTTGGCGTCGCAGCCCTCAGCGACCGAGCGGACCTTCACCCGTCATCTGCGGCTCGACCAGCCGGTGGTTATCAAGATGAACGGTGCGCGCAACGAGGGCGTGGTGCTCAAGCCGGGGATCGACGCCCTGGCGGCGGGAGAAGAGGACTGAGCGGAACGCCCTGCCGATTTACTGCAGGTATCTCACCACGACTTCGGTGACGGAGTGGAGCCCGTCGAGAGCCCCGGTCTGCAGCGCGAACGCGAACGCTGCGGCGGCGAGCACCGCGAACCCGGCGAGCAACGTGCTGCCGCTAAGGTGGCCGGCCTGCCGCCTGGGTCCTCCGGTCAACCGTCGGACGCGGCGGTCGATGTCACCGCCCTGGCAGAAGGCTGCCACGGTCGCCGGCGGCGCGGGGCAACCCTGCGCCAGGCGCGCCACCTTGATCAGCGCAGCCGCCAGATCGAGCGCGCGGGGCGCGCCGGCGCGGTCGTCGGCGACCTCCTCGGCGGCCTGTTGCCAGCCCCGCTCGAGGCTGCGCGACAGCATCACTCCGGCGAGCAGGTGCGGCGCGCTGAACATCAGCAGGCGCTTGAGATTGTCGCGGTTCTCCAGGTGCGCCGCCTCGTGCTGCAGGATGGCGGCGAGCTCGTCTTCGCTGCAGGTATCGATGACCGCCTGCGAGACAACCAGGAACGGGCGAAAGACGCCCACCACGGCAACCACCGGGAACGGTGCCCGCACCGCGACGGCGGGGCAGGTGGAGAAGTCGTCCAGGTGCAGCGGCTCGGCGTCGGCAA
Organism: Acidobacteriota bacterium; assembly: GCA_050114655.1. Lineage (GTDB taxonomy): Bacteria > Acidobacteriota > UBA890 > UBA890 > UBA890 > JASFRZ01. The sequence continues at coordinate 1,736 of JASFRZ010000018.1, read as the reverse complement.
GCCATCCGGCCACCCGCGCGCGGGTGAACCACCACGAGCGCCACGCAGTGCGCGCGCAGGCGAGCAGCGGCAGCGCGCAGCAGGCCGCCAGGGCGATCAGCTTGATGCTGGCACGCTCGCCGGTGTCGGGCGGCTCGAAGAGGAGGAATGCCGGAACGTGGAACAGCGTGACGAACACCAGACCGGCGATCGCGGGGGCAAGACGTAACCCGAGGTATACGCGCTCGCGCGTGCGGGCCGCGAGCCGATCGAGGCGCGGCACCAGGAGTCGCCAGGTGAGCGCGACGATCGCGGAGGTCGTCGTCGCAACGATCGTGAAGGCGACCAAGGACATACACAGGGCGAGGAAGGCGATACCCATCAGCTCTCCTCCTCCCTCTCCGCAGGATCGCCGACGCATGCCGAGCGCTTGTCGCGCACCAGTGCCTCGAGGTCGTCGAGCAACTCGCTGTCCTTGCGGCTGACTGCTTCGACGAAGCTCGACAGCAACGGTCGCAGTGCGGCACGGCTGCCGCCGTCGAGCAGCGCGTCGAAGGCGTCCTGTGCCAGATAAGCCTCCAGGCCGGGGCGCGTATAGCGCGCGGTGTAGGCGTAGGCGCGGCCGCGCTTGCGGCGATCGAGAACCCCCTTCTTGTAGAGTCGATCGAGCGTGGTCATCAGGGTGGTATAGGCGATGTCGGAGAACTCGCCTTTCAAGTCCCGCACCGTGGCTTCCGGGTGGGCGCCGTCCCAAAGCGACTCGAGCACGCGCGTTTCGAGAGGGCCGAAGAAGGCCTCGATCGGCGCAGCGCGGTCGTCGCCCGTGGCGCGCGGGGCGAGCAGACGACGGCTGTCACGCCAGCGGGAGACCAGCGAGCGCTTCGCGGACTTCCAGCCGCGCGACCTCGGGCTCTTGTCCTCGGGAGGATTGCTCACAGCGACATCTTATCGACGCCACCGCTGGGCGCGCCACCTCGCCGGCAGCACCCCCCGTATCTACGACCGCTGGTAGTAGAAGCGGATTTGCCGTTCAATCATCGTGCTTACAATGCGGCATATCCTTACCTCCCCGAGTTGGGGCCCGCGGCGCCCCGGTGCATCGCATGACCCGTACCTGTTCTGAGACCCTCCGCCTGCTCGTTTTCGCCATCTTCATGCTGTTGCCGGCCGGCGCATTCGCCGAAGGTGCCGAGCCGCAGCAGGAGGCCGTCGCCGGTGTCACCGGCACGGTGGTCGATTCCGAAGAGCGCCCTATCGAAGGTGCCGTGGTGCTGCTGTTCGGCCCCAATCGCCTGCTGCTGCGGCAGCAGGTCACCGCCGGCGACGGCAGCTTCACGCTGGCCCCGGTGCCGCCGGGCAACTACGAGCTGCGGGTTTCGTCGCCGCCGTTCCGTGACCGCGTGCGCCTGGTCGACGTGGGCCGCGAGAACGTCACCGTCCAGATCCGCTTCGCACCGGCGGAGGTCCAGGAAAGCGTCACCGTGACCGCCAGTCGCGGCATCCTGCAGGAAGACTTCGCGGTCGCCGGCACGGTGCGCAGCCTCGGTATCGAGAAGCTCGAGGAGCGCGCCCCGGACATCGTGCCGCGCATGGTCGACGAGGAGACCGGGGTCATCGCGCAGCAGACCACGCCGGGGCAGGGCTCACCGATCCTGCGCGGCCAGGGGGCACAGGCAGTGCTCTACGCGGTCGACGGCGTGCGCTACAACAACGCCACCTACCGCGCCGGCAATACGCAGTACCTGGCGTGGATCCCG
>JASFRZ010000017.1:0-22852 GCA_050114655.1 Acidobacteriota bacterium | reverse complement strand
AGGGCATGGTACAGCACGTCGGCCGCTTCGGCTGCCACCGCCTGCGCGTCGCCGTCGGCGCCGGCGATCGCCAGCTCGCCGGCCTCCTCGGTCAGCTTCTTGAGGCGAAGGTTGCGATCGGCGAGCAGCTTCGCGGTATAGCTGCCGGGCGCCACACCGGGCATCGCGGTTGCGCGCTCTTCGATCACATCGGCGAGCTGTCGCAGAAACGGCGCCGCTTCGAAGCAGCTGCGTGCGCCGCTGTGGCAGGTGGGGCCCGCCGGCTCTACCAGCGCCAGGATCGCGTCACCATCGCAATCCGCGTGCAGGGCGACGAGCGCGAGCGTGTTGCCGCTGGTTTCTCCCTTGCGCCACAGCGCAGCGCGGCTGCGCGAGAAGAAATGCAGCAAGCCGCTGGCTAGGCTTTCCTCGAGTGCCCTGCGGTCCGCAAAGCCGAACATGCGCACCTCGCCACTGTCGACGTCCTGGGCGATCACCGGGACGAGGCCGCCGCCCTTGTCGAAGTCGACGCGCACGAGATCTCCGGGGTCGATCAGTCTCATCGGGCATTCTCCCTGCCGCAGCCCAGCAACCTCCGCACCGCGGCGGCGAGCGCGAGGTTGGTCGCGATGCCGCTGTCGGACAGGTGGGTCGGCTCGCCGCTCCAGTCGGTGTAGACGCCGCCGGCCTCGCTGGTGATCGGCGCCAGGGCGGCAGCATCCCAGCGCGCCAGGATGGGGTCGATCATCGCTTCCGCGCGGCCGGTCGCCACGAGAGCGTGGCCGTAGCAGTCGCCCCAGGTGCGCACCATGCGCGCGCGTGCGCGCAGCGCGTTCCAGCCGTCGCTGTGCCCGCGCCGCTCGATGCCCTCGGCATCGGTGCACAGCACCAGCGCTTCGGCGATGCTGTCGACCCGCGAGACGCGCGCCGGGGAGCCGTCCCACCAGCAGCCCTCGCCGAGTGCGGCAAACACGGTCTCGCCCAGCGCGGGGAAGTGAATGACGCCGACGATCGACTGGCTGCCTTCCTCGACCGCCACCAGCACGCCGTACAGCGGCACCCCCTGGACGAACGACAGCGTGCCGTCGATGGGGTCGAGGATCCAGCGCCGCCGTGCGTCGGGGCGGGTCGTGCCGTGCTCCTCGCCGATAATGCCGTCGTCGGGGAAGCGGGCGATGATCAACTCGCGCGCGCGTTGCTCGGCGGCGCGGTCGGCCACCGTCACCGGCGAGGAATCGGCCTTCGCTTCGACCTCGAGGTCGGTGCGAAAGTGCAGCAGCGTCTCGTCGCCGGCGCGTCGCGCCACTTCGACGGCAAAGTCCAGCAGGTCCCGTGGGGTCTCGTTCATCAGGCAGCCTCCCTGGATTCCTTCAACATCTTGTCTGCGTGCGCACCGGCACGCCGGCGCGGGCGAGGGCGCGCTTGACCTCGCCGACGCTCACCCTTTGATCGTGAAAGATGCCGGCGGCGAGCGCCGCATCGGCGCCGGCTTGCAGCAGCGCGTCGCGCATGTGCTGCGCATCACCGGCGCCGCCGCTGGCGACGACGGGCACCGATACCGCGTTGACGATGGCGGCGGTGATGTCGAGGTCGTAACCGTTGCGCGCGCCGTCGCGGTCGATAGCGGTCAGCAGGATCTCGCCGGCGCCGCGCTCGGCACAGGAGCGCGCCCAAGCAACTGCGTCGAGCGCGGTGGGCCTGCGCCCGCCGTGGGTCACCACGCGGTATCCGCTCGGCAGCGCCGCGCCAGGCCCGCCGTGCGCGCGCGCCACGTCGATGCTGGCGACCACGCACTGGCTACCGAAGCGCGCCGCCGCGGCGGTGAGCAGCGCCGGGTGCGCGACGGCGGCGCTGTTGATGCTCACCTTGTCGGCGCCGGCACGCAGCGCACCGGCGATGTCGTCGACCGAGTCGATACCGCCACCGACAGTGAGCGGGATGAACAGCTTCTCCGCGGTGCGCCGAACGGCATCGAGCATCGTCTTGCGGCCTTCGTGCGACGCGGAGATGTCGAGGAAGACCACCTCGTCAGCGCCTTCCTCCTGATAGCGGGCTGCCAGCTCGGCGGGATCACCGACGTGGCGCAGGTCGACAAAGCGCACGCCCTTGACCACCTCGCCGTCGCGCACGTCGAGGCACACGATGATGCGCCTGCGCAGTCCGGGTGATGCCACCGTCAGTCCTCCATTCGCTCGATTTCGACAGCGCCCTTGGTGCTGAACACCGCATCGCCGTCGCGCAACGCCTGGCGCAAGGCCAGGCCAAACGCCTTGAAGGCGGCCTCGACGATGTGGTGGCGATCCTCGCCGCGCAGCACCAGCACGTGCAGTGTCATCGCTGCATTGTCCGCCAGCGAGCGGAAGAAATGGTCGTAGTGAGAATCCGGCAGGGGCCCGCGGTAAAAGGCCCGGCCGCCGTTGTCGAGCACCACCTGTACCACCGCGTCGTCCATCGGCACGGCCGCCGTACCGTAGCGCGCGCAGGTCGCCGGCGTGCGGTCACGCAAAGCGGTGCCGAGGGTGATCGCAACGTCCTCGATGAGGTGGTGCGGCAGATCGCCGGCCGCCCGCACCTCGAGATCGAAGCCGGCGTAGTGCGCCAGGGTTGTCAGCATATGGTCGAGAAAGGGCTCCGAAGTCTGCACGGCGCCGGCACCCGTGCCGTCGCCCAGGCCGACGACGACCTCGGTCTCGCGCGTCTTCCTACGGAACTTGCTCATCGGTGAACTCCTCGGTCGCGGCGCCGGGATCAATGGCGCCGGTGTAAAGTGCCGTGCCGACGACGGCGCCGGCGATGCCGGCGGCGTCGAGGTCACGCAGGTCCTGCAGGGAGCGAATGCCCCCCGCGGCGATGATCGGTATGCGGGTGGCCGCTTGCAGGGCGCCGAACAGCCCGGCGTCGACGCCCGCCAACCGGCCCTCGCGGCCGACGTCGGTGACCAGCAGGCCGGCAAGCGGCAGCGCGTCGACGCGGTCGAGAAAGCCTGCCAGCGGTACTCCGCTGCTGCGCCTCCAGCCGTGCGTGACGATGGTGTCGCCGAGTACGTCGGCGGCCACCACGACACGGCCGGGGAAGCGCTGCGCTGCAACCTCCAGCCAGGCGCGGTCCTCGATCGCGCGCGTGCCGGCGATGACGCGCGCCGCCCCGGCGGCAAGCCAGTCGCGCACTGCTTGGTCGTCGCGTACCCCGCCACCGAACAGGACCGGGATGTCGACCGCGCTGATGATCGAGTGCACGGCGGTGCGGTTACAGCCGTCCTGCAAAGCAGCGTCGAGGTCGACGACGTGCAGCGCGCGGAAGCCGTGGGCGACGAAGCGTTGCGCCACCGCGACGGGGTCGGGAAGGCTGATGCGCTCGTGCTCCGGGCGACCGCCGACGAGTTGCACGACGCGGCCGCCGCGCAGATCGATGGCCGGGTACACGATCATCGCGACGCCTCGACGAGAAAGCGCCCGATCATGCGCAGGCCGGACGCGGCGCTCTTCTCGGGGTGGAACTGCACTCCCCAGGTATTGCGCTTGCGAACCGCGGCGGCGAATCGCTCGCCGGCGTAGGTGGTGTGGCCGATCACGTGCTCGCCTGGCGCCGGCTCCGCAACGAACGTGTTGGCGTAGTAGACGACCGTGGGTTCTCCATCGTCCCCGAACAGCGGGTCAAAGCGGCCTTCTTCAGCGCACGGCTCCACGTCGTTCCAACCCATCTGCGGCAGCCGCGCCGCCCGCAGGCGGCGCACGCGCCCGGCAAGGAACGCCAGCCCGGCGCCGGGGGCCTCCTCGCTGTCCTCGAACAGCAGTTGCATGCCGAGGCAGATGCCGAGGCAGGGAAAGCCGTCCGCCAGCGCGGCGACGATGTCGGCGCGCCCCGCGGCGAGACGCCCGGCGGCGGCGCCGAACGCCCCGACGCCCGGCAGCACCAAGGCGTCGGTGTCGAGTGCGGCGACGGGATCGGACGCGATGCGAACCGCGGCGCCGTGCGCTTCGAGCGCCTTGGTGAGCGAGTGCAGGTTGCCGGTGCCGTAGTCGAGCAGCGAGACGATCATGAGCGCGTGATCTCCTCGATCCGTCGCAGCAATCGATCCATGAGAGCAGCCGGGCCGATGGTGATGCGCACGCAGTCGCCGGCGCCGGGGAGCTCGGCGAACGCGCGCACGCCGATACCGCCGGCGGCGAGGGCGGCGGCGAAGCCGCGGGCGTCGTTGCGGGGCGCCTGCACCAGCAGGAAGTTGGCGGTCGACGGCCACACTCGAAGACCGAGCGAGGTGAGGTTCGCAGCGAGGCGCTCGCGTGCCATAGCGACGCTCTCGACGCTGGCGGCGATCCATGCGGCGTCGTCGCGCAGCGCCGCCGCGCCGGCTGCTTCGGCGACCACCGACACCTTGTAAGGGCCGCGGGCCTTCTCGATCTCGGCGATCACGTCGGCGGCTCCGACGGCGATGCCGATTCGCAGTCCGGCGAGACCGAAGGCCTTGGAGAGCGTGCGCAGCACGACCGCGCGATCGGTGCCGGGGGCCCAGGCAACGAGCGGATCGGCGCAGAAGTCGCCGTACGCCTCGTCGACGATCAACAGGCCCTTGGCACGCCGCGCCAGCGATTCGACCGCCCGGCGATCGAACGCGTTGCCGGTGGGGTTGTTGGGCCGGCATACGTAGGTGAGCTGGGCGCTTGTTGCCGCCAGTGCGTCGACGTCGAGCGCGAAGTCCGGGGCCAGGTCGACGGGCTGGGGTACGACGCCGTTGGCGCGCGCGAACGACGCGATGATGGAGAAGGTCGGTCGGGCGTACGCCAGGGTATCGCCGGGCGTGCCGAAGGCGCGGACGGTCGCGTCGATGAGATCGTCCGAGCCGCAGCCGGTGGCGATGTTGTCCTCCGCGACGCCGAAATAGCGTGCCGCGGCGTCCTTGAGCTCGGCGCCGTACAGCGACGGATAGTGCCGCGCCGCGGAGGCTTCGAAGGTGCGCAGCACGGCTACGGCGGAGGGCGCCTGTCCGAACAGGTTGGTGTTGTCCGACAGGTCGATCTCGACGGCAGTGCGACCGGGGTCATAGGTGCTCAACCCGGCGTAGTCGTCGCGCCGGCGCAGCGGCACGGGCCGCGGCGCGGCTACGGCTACGGCGTCGGTCCAGGCGCGGGCCGCGGCAGCGTGGCCGGGGAGCCCCTCGGCGGCGGCGATTACCGCTGCCGGGCCGGCGAGCGCGCCGGCGCCTGCGGCATCGATCTGCTGCCAGGTACTCCAGCGCACGAAGTCGGCGACCGACAGGCCAGAGGCGCTGCGGCCCTGCCCGGCGGTCGGCAGCACGTGGTTGGTGCCGCTGACGTAGTCGCCGAATACCACCGAGCTCGATGCGCCGAGGAAGATCGCGCCGGCGCCGCGTACCCGCCGCATGGCGTCATGCGGGTCGTCGACCAGCAGCAGCAGGTGCTCGGGTGCGAAGGCGCTGGCGAACTCGAGCGCCGAGGTACGGTCGGCGGCAACCAGGATCGCCCCCGCCGAGGCGAGCGCGGCGCGGACGGTCTCGCCCCGCGGCTGCCCTGCGACGAGGTCGGCGAGCGCGCCGCGCAGCGCCGGCTCGAGAGAGGCGTCGGTAAGCAACGCGACGACGACGGCGTCGGGATCATGCTCGGCCTGTGCGATCATCTCGCGCGCAACGACGCGTGGATCGGCGGCGGCATCCGCGATGACGAGGAGTTCCGAGGGGCCGGCGAGGCAATCGCTGGCGATGCGCCCGACGAGCTGCCGCTTGGCCTCGGTCACCCAGGCATTTCCCGGGCCGACCACCTTGTCGGCGCGCGGAATCGACGCGGTTCCGTGGGCGAGCGCGGCGACCGCGCCGGCCCCGCCGACGGCGAACACGCGGTCCACGCCGGCGAGCTCGCAGGCGGCGAGCACGACATCCGCCGGCGCGCCGTCCGGACAGGCCGGGCTCGGTGGGGTGCACACCAGCACCTCGTTGACGCCGGCGAGGCGCGCCGGCACGGCGCACATCAGCACGCTACTCGGGTAGGCGGCGCGGCCGCCCGGGGCGTAGGCGCCGACGATGGGCAACGGCTCGGGCCGGCGCCCGAGCCGGATGCCGGCGCCGAGCACCACCTCGTCGGCTACCGGGAGCTGGCGGCGGTGAAAGGCCTCGATGCGGTCGCGCGCCGTTTGCAGCGCTTCGACGAGATCAGCCGGCGTGCGCCGCAGCGCCTCGCGCCGGCGCGCGCGCCCCACCTCGACCTCGGCGAGTTCCACGCCGTCGAAGCGCCGCGCCATTTCGAGCAGGGCGGCATCACCGCTTGTTGCTACCTCGGAGATGATGTCGCGCACCGTGGCGGCGACGGCTTCGTCGGGGGCGAACGAGCGCTCGAGCAGGCGGGCGCGGCTCGCCACATCGAGCTCGTCGAGGCGTCCCGCGACACTGAAGACAAGGGCGCTCACGGCATCAGCCTTTCGATCTTGGTGACCAGGATGCCGGTGGCGCCGAGCTCCTTGAGATCGGCGATCGCGCGGTACACGTCCGCTGCATCCACCACCGCGTGCGCGGCCACCATGCCGGAGTCGATGACGTCGACCACCGTGGGGCCCGAGATCCCGGGCAGCACCCGGCTGACCGCCGCCAGCGTGTCGCGCGGCACGTTGGCCATCAGGTAGCGCTTGTCACGGGCGCGCAGCACCGACTCCAGCGCCGGTACGAGCTCGCGCAGCTTGTCGTTGACCTCGTCGGCGTTGTTCGGTCGCGGCCGCGCCACCAGTCGCGCGCTCGACTCGAGGATCGTCGCCACCTCCCTGAGGCCGTTGGTCTTGAGCGTCGAGCCGGTCGATACGAGGTCGACAATGACCTCGGCGACGCCGATATGCGGCGCGATCTCCGCGGCTCCGGAGATCGGTACCACCTCGACCGGCAGGCCGCGGCCGCTGAAGAAGCTTTGCGCGAGGCGTGGAAACGCGGTCGCCACGCGCGTGCCCGCGGCTAATTCGCCGACATCGATGACGCCGTCCTCGTGCGCCGCCACCACCAGGCGGCAACGCCCGTACTCGAGATCGAGCAGGAGATCGAGCTCGCGCCCCATTTCCTCGATGACGTCGAGCCCGGTGATGCCGGCGTCGGCGGCGCCGTCGGCGACGAACTCCGGAATGTCGCGGGCGCGCACGAAAAGAGCGGTGAAACCGTTGCCGAGGGATGCCTGTAGCGCGCGCTCGCTACGGCCCGCGGCGCGCAGCCCGGCTCGTTGCAACAGGTCCAGCGCGCCGTCGGCGAGACGACCTTTGTTGGGAATCGCGATTCTCATGTCCGCCTGGTAGGTAGGGGAAACAAAAAAAACGACCTGCCGAAAACGACGGGTCGCTGAAGCTCGGTGCGTGTTCTGGTGTTACGTGGACATAGAGCACCGCCGCGACCCGCATGGGCCGTGATGGTGATGATGCTGTCCGGCGCAACTCATGAACATTGTGCGATCATCCTAGTCGCTGCCCGGCCGAATGCCAAACCGACGCGGCCGGATAACGCAGGAAACCGTGGTCGGGGGCACAACCCGGCACGGAGACGGCGGGCTGTCGCCGGCCGCCTCGAAACGGTGGATCGCGCAATCGGAGGACGTGAAATGACCGGATTCTTCGTGCTGCTCGGAATCGTCCTGGTGGTCGGTTTCCTCTTCATCGGCATCTACAACCGCCTGGTTCGGTTGCGGGTGCGCACCGAGGACGCCTGGAGCGGCATCGACGTGCAGCTCAAGCGGCGCTACGACCTGATCCCTAACCTGGTGGAGACCGTCAAGGGCTACGCCAAGCACGAGCGCGAGACGCTCGATGCCGTGATCAAGGCCCGCCAGGCGGGCATTGACGCGAAGACGGTTCCGGAGCAGGCACAGGCCGAGAACATGATCACCGGCGCCCTGCGGCAGCTGTTCGCTCTTTCCGAGGCGTATCCCGACCTCAAAGCGAACCAGAACTTCTTGAAGTTGCAGGAGGAGCTGTCGTCGACGGAGAACAAGATCGCCTTCTCACGCCAGCATTACAACGACACCGTGAGTCAGTACAACGCCACCTTGCAGTCGGTTCCCAACAACGTCATCGGCGGCATGTTCGGCTTCCTGCGGCGCGACTTCTTCGAGATGGAAGATCCGGGGCAGCGCGAGGCCCCGCAGGTCAGCTTCTGATCAAGCCGGCGGGGAGGCCGTGGTGTTTCGCTCAGGCGGCTTCGAACGCGAAGCGCTGCACGTCGAGGTCGAAGTGGATCGCGAGTCCATAGCCGTTGGCTTGCCGAGCGCAGCGCACCACCTTGCCGCGCAGGATGCTGGGCTCGAGGGCCGGATGACTGGGACGCACGGCGACCACGGCGCGCGAGCCGATCGGCAGATCGACGTCGACGAAGGCGAACAGGCCGGAGGCGCTGACGTTTTGCGTGGTGCCGTAGGCGTGGATCAGGCTGAGCTCGCCGTCATAGCCGTAGATCTCGATACCGAGTTGGAGCTGGCGACGGGTCGCGCGGCGGCGCTCGCTCACGCTGGCAACGGTCTCGGTGCTCGGCGACGTGGCCGCTGGCAGCTGGCGGAAGAGGGGCCCCTTCTCGATGTACGGCCTACCCGACCAGTTCGTCTTGGGGTCGGCGAAGATCGACAACGATGGCGACTTGAGATTGTTTGTGCGCTTCAATGCGGCCTCCCTTCAAGTACCGGAATAACGCCGGGCGCACTCTTTTTTCGATCGGACTTTGCAGCGCAGACGCAGAAAAGGTTGTTTTGACCTTTCGAAAGTCATCACAACGCACTGAAGCACAGCAAAACACGTTGAAGTCCCTACGAAAATGAACATGACCTACCACGACCTGATCGCCCGCAACCGGCGCAACAGCGTGTTGCTGGTTGTCGGGTTCATCGCTTTCGTCGTGGTCCTGGTCGCCGTCATGGGATCGGCGCTCGCCGGAGGGGACCCGCAGGTCACGCTGGTGTTCGCCGTCATTGCCCTGGTGATCGCGGTGACCATGGCGCTTTCGAGCTTCTACTCGGGAGCGTCGATGATCCTGCGCATGAGCGGCGCACGGCCCATCGATCACGCCGACGATCCCGAGCTCTACAACGTGGTGGAGGAGATGGCTATTGCCGCGGGAGTCCCCACTCCGCCCGTCTATCTGATCGAGGATACGGCGCTCAACGCCTTCGCCACCGGGCGCGACCCGGAGCACGCCGCGTTGGCGATTACGCGGGGACTGCGCGATCAGCTCAGCCGCGACGAGTTGCAGGCGGTCATGGCGCACGAGATGTCACACGTACGGAATCTCGACATCCGACTGGCGATGCTGCTGGCGACGCTCGTCGGCCTGGTCGTGCTGCTCACCGACTTTTTCATGCGCGGGGTCTTTTGGGGCGGCATGGGTCGGCGCGGGCGCCGTGGCGGGGACAATGGCGCCGGCGGTGCGGCGATCATGCTGCTGGCCATCGCCCTGGCGATCATCGCCCCGATGTTCGCCAAGATCATCCAGCTCGCCGCGTCGCGCCAGCGCGAGTACCTTGCCGATGCCGGCGCGGTCGAGCTGACCCGCAACCCCGACGCGATGATCTCGGCCTTGCGTCGCCTGAGTGCCGACAAGGAGGTCCTCGAGGTTGCAAACCGCGCCACTGCCCACCTCTACATCGTCCAACCCATCAAGAAGTGGGAGGCGCGTTCCAAAGGGCTGTTCTCAACGCACCCCTCCATCGAAGATCGGATCGCACGACTCGAGCAGCTGCGGACGTAGCGAGTGCAGCGTGGTTATCGCGGGTCCTGGCCCGCCAAGTACAGAGCGTTGAACAGGAGTTTGTAGGTGCCGTGGGTCTGTGCGCGGTTTTGGCTGCGGATTCCCAGGAGGACAGCGGTGCCGTCGCCGACCGTGGCGGTGAGGGCGGCGGTGCGGTTGGCGAGGTGCTCTTCGCCGACCAGCCAGCCACTCTGCAGGATCTCGCGCTCAACGTAGGTAGCGACGCGGTCGTAGTCGTAGGCGTTGCGCGCGGTGATCTCGAAAGCCGGGCTGTCCCAGAACAGTGCGATCGCCTCCCGCGGCATTCCCCAGGCGATCGGGTTGTCGACATTGACGTCGATACGCAGCGTCGATCCGGGACAGAAGAACTCCATGTCGTCGAGGTCGTCGAGGACGTTGCGCACGCCGAGGTCAAGGGCGCGGATGGCGAAGTCGGTCGCGCCGCCCATCGCCACCAGGGTGCCGCCGTTTTCGACGAACTCGCGGATCGCTTGCACGCCTTCCTCGCCGATGCCGCTGCGGTATTCCGGCGGCGTGTTGCCGCCGCGTCCGCCGCGTCCGCCGCCGCCGAGGCCGGTGATCGCGCCCCACGAGTCGTGCGGGAAGACGATGACGTCGTAGCTCGCGGCAAGGTTGCCGGCCTTCAGCTCGGCGTCCTTGAGCGAAGTGTAGGGGAAGTCGAACTGCTCGAGCACCAGGCGCGTCCAGCCCTCTGCCATGTTGCCGCCGCCGTAGCGTTGGTACATGGCGATGCGCGGGGCGTTGACCTCGCGTACCGCACCGGCCGGGACTGCGCCGGCGGCAACGAAATCGACGCCGGTGGTGCGTGCCACGGTGGCGAGCTCGTCGGGTGCGCCGCGTACGATGAAGTCGCCCGGCTGGAGGCTGCCGCTCGCCTGCTGCACCCGCTGCACCGTGGCGCCGCCGGCGAGCAGCAGGTTGACCGCGCGGAAGCTGTCATTCAGCCGGCCGTCGAGCACGTGCACGTCGGCATCCGCGACGCTGCCAGCCACCGGGACCGGCTCTTCGAGCACCCGCAGATCGCCGCCGACCGGCCCGTCGACCGGGTCGACTGTCACCCCCATGAACTCGTACATCGTGTGGGTGGCGGAGTCGTAAGGGCGCAGCGGCGAGCCGTCGCGCGCGCGCGTCCAGTCGTTGTCCGGATAGAACGTGCGGCCCAGGAGGTTGCGCACCAGGCCCATTTTGGGTTGCGCCAGCGACACCACGAACGAGCCTTCTTCATATAGTCGACCGCCGGCGCGGAACTGGGCCTCGGCGATCTGGATCTCGACATCCGAGAGCATCAGCGTGTTGATCATCTTGACCGCGGTCAGCGGGTCGTGCTGCGTCGCCGGGATGACGAAGGCGCCGGGCGATCCGCTGGCCCCGCGCTCGGTCTGCCGTTGCGCCTTCAGCACCTGGTTGTGCAGCACCGTCTCGCGGTTGCGCGCCGCCATGTCCTGGAGAGCCCAGGCGGCGATCTTCTGCTGCTCGACGATGTCACGCAGCCGCCACCAGCCCCCCGGCCAAGGGTCCGGCATGTTCGACTGCGCCTCGTACTCCGGTAGCTGGCGGGCGCCGCCTGAGAGCTGGTCGGGATCGACGTAAACGGGGGTGGCGAGCTGCGCGCTCGCCGATTCGGTCAGCATACCGGCGATGTTGTGAAACGGCGTGATCCAGTGCCAGCCGAAGTGCCCCCATCCGGGATACACACCGGCGTTGATGATGCCGGCCTTGCCCGCTTCCTCCAGCTTGTAGGCGATGTGCGCGCCGTACCAGGACAGCTCGCGCCACATCAGGGGATCGGCGTACGGGCGCAGGGGATCACTGTACGGCGGCACGTACATGCGCGCCCCGCCGCCGCCCATCTGGTGGTGGTCGATGTACGCCTGTGGCTTCCACTCGCGGTACAGCACCTCGCCGATGTACTTCGACTCGACCAGGTTCATGTAGTCGCCGTCACGGTTGTTGTCGTGCCCGGCGTAGGTCTGGTACAGCCACGGTAGGCCGGCGCCCTCGTATTCCGTGCCCACCCACTGACGGTACCAGTCGGTCACCCAGATCTGGCCGTCCGGGTTGATGCAGGGAAGCAGCAGCAGCACGGTCTCGTCGCGGATGCGGCGGGCTTCCTGGTCCTCACGAGACACCATGTCGTAAGCGAGTTCCGGCGCCGTCTGGCAGCCGGCCACTTCCGTAGAGTGCAACCCGAGCGACTGCGCCACCACCGCCTTGCCTTCGGCGACCATCGCCTCGACCTCTGCCGCGGGGACCCCGCGCGGATCGCTCAGCGTGCGGCTGATCTCGGCGATACGGTCGAGGTTGGCGATGTTGTCCGACGAGCTGATGGTGACAAGCAAGAACGGATGGCCCTCAGTGGTCGGCCCGAGGTCGGTGGTGACCACCCGGTCGCTCTGCTGGTCGAGCAGTTCGAAGTACTCGACCATGCGATCCCAGCGCGCCAGCGTACGGTCGGCGCCGAGCTGATGGCCGAAGAACTCCTCTGGCGGGGTGATGCTGTCCTGCGCGATGGCAGCGACGCCTGAGACAGCGAGCGCCGAAGCTACCACTACGGCAAGCAACGCGACACGGAAGGGGCGTACGAGAGATGCGTTCATCGCGGGCTCCTGGATGTCGATCAGACTGCGGACATCCCATACTAAGCCGCCCGGCCGGATGCTCCAATCTGGCTTTCCTCAGCAGGTTCCAGACGCTACGCTTGCCGCCGATATCGCGGCGCGTACCGGCCGCTGCGCGCCATCGCCGAAAGGCCGGCAGGCCTCTTCCCGGAGGGACCATGAGCCCCAGCGAGCAGCGCGAGCACACGCGCTATTCGAAGAAACTCGCCGTCGACGTGCACGTGGTGGTGATGCCCCGCACGCAGTCGCAGGAGGGATTCGAAGCGCGTGGCCGCACCATCGACATCGGCCGCGGCGGAGTGCTCATGAAACTCGACAAGGAGGTTCCCGAGGGCGTGCAGGTGCGGCTGCGCTTCTGGGACGTGCCGCCGGGCGTTCGCATATGGCCCCTGATGAAGTCCGGCACCATCGTACGCGTCGAGCCCGGCGAGGTCGAAACGCAGCAGAACACGATCGGCGCCGGCAGTCTCCTCGCCATCGAGTTCGCCGAGCCGTTCGAAGAGCTCGAAGTTCCCGCGTAGGCCTTTTCCTACCGGGGGACGACGGCGACGACTCTTGTGGGGCCGCCGGTGCCCTCTTGGATCTTCATCGGCAGGGCGATGATGCCGAAGCCGGTCTCGGGAAGGTCATCGATGTTGGTGAGATTCTCGAGGTTGAAGACGTTGGCGGCACCGAGGACCTGGTGGGTGCGGAAGTCGGTGCTCGGGCCGTAATCGATGCTGGCGGTGTCGAGGCCGACGCCGGCGACGCCGCGCTCGACCAGCAGAGCGGCGGCCTCCGGGGAGACGCCCGGGAAATGCAGGGAGGTGACGTCCTGCGGCGTCTCACTACCGTAGTAGTCGTTCCAGTCGGGCCAGCGAGACGCCCAGCCGGTGCGCACGATGACGACGGCGCTCTCCGGTACCGGGCCGTTGCGCTCTTCCCAGGCGGCGATGTCGTCGGGTGTCAGCAGCGCGTCGGCGTCGGCTTCGGCCTTGGTGCTGATGTCGATGAGTGCGCCGCGGGCGAATAGCCGTTGCAGGGGGATGTCGACGTTGCTCCAGCCGTGTTCGGCGAAATGCGCCGGCGCGTCGAGGTGAGTGCCGAGGTGCTCGGGGGAGCTGAAGCTGCCCGAGGCGTACCAGTAGCCACCCTCGCTGATGCCGGCGGACAGCTCGTGCGCGAAGGGCGCACCGGTGGGCCAGTAGAGACTGTCGGGGCTCAGTGGGTAGGAGAGGTCTACGAGCTGCACAGCATCGCTGTCGAACAGGTGCATGGCGGTGTTGCCGGAATCGACTGATTGCGGCGCAGCCGTTTCGCCAGCGGGTGCGCAGGCGGTCGCGCCGGCGAGGGCCAGGGTGAGTAGGGCAGTGGCGAAGGTGAGGTGCTGCTGCGGGAATCGGTTCATGGGAGGCTCCTGGGGTCGTCCGCCCGCCGGCGTGCCGGGACAGGTCCCGCCAAGCCTGCCGGCGCACGGGACAGAGGGTGAGGTTGCACCATGGCGACATACATCGCCAGAGGCGCGGGCGGCCTGGAGACGTATCTTGCCGAGGAGCTCGTCAGCTTCGGCATCGATCCCGGTCCGACCGAGCGCGGCGCGGTGCTCTTCGAAGCGCCGGAGTTTCCCTCGTCGGGCGGCATCGCGCTGCTGCGCGGGCTGAGCTTCTGGGCGCGTGGCATCGACCGTGTCGGCTTGCTGCTGGTGCGAGCCGAGGTCGACGGGCTGCGACAGATCGCCGAGCAGGCGCGCGCGGGCGATTACCGGCGGCTGCTCGACGCCGGGCGGAGCTTTGCGGTGCGCGCGCAACGGCGCGGCGAACACGACTTCGGCTCGCTCGACGTCGCCCGCGCCGTCGGCGCCGCGGTGATCGACTCCGTTGTGGCGGCAGGGGGGCCGCGCCCGCCGGTGTCGTTGGGCGATCCCGATGTGATCCTTCGCGCCGAGGTGCTCGGTCGCTCCTTTCGCCTGTGGCTCGACGCCACCGGCGACGCCCCGCTCTACCGCCGCGACTATCGCCGCCAGCTCCATCCCGCATCGGCACGCGCCAGCATGGCGCACTTGTTGCTGCGCGTCGCAGGCTGGGATGGAGAACCGCTGCTCGATCCGATGGCCGGCATCGGCACGATTCCGATCGAGGCGGGCCTTTACGCCCTGGGCATCGCGCCGGGCACGCGGCGGGGGACGCCTTACGCGATCGATCGGTTGCTCGCCGATGGGAGGGCGGCGCCCCTCGAAGCCGGCGACACGGACGGTTTCGCGCCCCCGCCACCCTTGTTGGGGCCGCACGACGAGCTCGACGTGCGTGGCATCGAGCGCTACGAGCACCACGTGCAGGGTGCGTGGCTCAACCTCGCCGCCGCCGGGCCGCTTCCCGGCGTGCGTATCGAGCACGGCGACGCTTGCCGGCTGGAGCGCAACGTGGATGCCGGGCGTTACCGGCTCGCCGTGCTCAACCCACCGTTCGGCCGGCGCATCGGTTCTACCGGGATGGTCAGGGACCTGTACCGTCGCTTCGCCCGCAGCGCCTCATGCACCGGCATCGAGCGTGTCGTGACGCTGGCCGAGAACCGCACGGTGATGTCCGGCGCGCTCGAAGACGGCGGCTTCGACGTGGTCGACGCGATCGCCGTGCAGTACGGCGACCTGCCGGCCTGGGTCATCTCCGCGGCACGCCGCACAGGCAGCTAGTCGCGGTCTTCCTTGTCGACCAGGCGCACCTCGTCGGGCGCGTTGGGCACAACGCACAGGAACTCGAAAGGAGCTTCGACGACGTCGTACCAGTGCGGCGCGCCCGCAGGAATGAACACGGTGTCGTCGGCCGTTACTTCATACTCCTCGCCGGCGATGCCGATGCGCGCGCGACCGCGCAGCACGTACTGCTCGTGCTCGACGGCGTTGGTGTGCGCCGGCATGCCGCTGCCGACCTCGTCCATCAGAATACGGCGCATCACGAAGTTGGGCGCGCCGTCGTCTGGGCCAACGAGAATCTGGATGCGCGTGTCGCGCGCGCCCTTCAGGGTCTCGGCGTTGACGTCGGCCGACCTCTTGACGGCGTGCTCGCCGCCGCTGCTGTCAGTCATTGCTGGTGTCTCCTCCTTGCTCGAGGCCGTCGGCTGCCGGGTCGACCGCGATGCCCGGAACCGCCGGTGGTCCCGACGGCATCGAGCGGATGTACAGATCGCGCTTGGCGTAGGGGATTTCGACCCCCGCGCGGCCGAACTCGGTCTTCACACGGTCGGTGATCTCGTCCATGATCGCACGCCGTTGGCGGGCCTCCGCGATCCACACGCGGGCCTCCAGGTCGACCGCGGACTCTCCGAACGCCCGGATGATCACCTGAGGCGCCGGCTCACTGACGACTCCCTGGGTTTCGAGCGCCACCTTCTTGATGATCTCCTTGGCCTTGGCGGGATCGGCATCGTAGGCGATGCCGATCGGGATACGCAGCCGGACGTGGTCGCCGGAGGCCGTCCAGTTGACGATGTCGCGCTGCATGAGCAGGTTGTTGGGGATTACGAAGATGACATTGTCGGGGTTGCGGATGCGCGTCGCCCGCAGGCCGATCTCGACGACGTCGCCCCAGCTCGCGGTGCCGAGCGGCGCATCCCACAGCTCGATGCGATCGCCGACGTCGAACGGTCGGTCCATGATCAGCAGCACGCCGGCAATCAGGTTCGACAGCGTGTCCTTGGCCGCCAGGCCGATGGCCACGCCGGCCACGCTGGCGCCGGCGATGAAGGGTGTGATCTCGACACCGATATGCGCCAGCGCCACGATCACCGAGCCGCCGATGATCATGAAGCGCGCGAACTTGTTGAGTAATGGCAGCGCGGTATCGTCGAGCGTCGTTTTCGTGCGCGGCACGATCTGCTCCTCGACGACGAGTAGCAGCTTGGCGGAGAGCGTCGCCAGGGGGATGGAAAGCGCGACGATCCACACCGCCTCGATCACCAACACCAGTGTCGATCGCGTGGCAGCAGGCGCGTCGGTCCAGATGTCGGCGGTGCGCCACAGCACCCACATGACGATCGAGAGCGAGGCGATGCTCCGGACTGCTTCGACGACGTGATCGTCGATCTTCGATCGGGTGCGCGACGTGAAGCGTTTCTCGATGCGGATGATGACCCAGCGCGAGACGACGAACAGGAGGAGACCCAGCAGCGCCTGCCCGAGGGTTTCGAGCAAGCGGGGCAGCACGAAGTCGCGTGCCTCCAGCATCCAGCGGTCGAGGTCCGCGCGGGTGAGCGAAATGCCGAGCCAGTCCATGGCCCTGAACATTAGCAGGCCCGGCTGCGCCGATGGGGTGTCCGCGAACTTGCGGATTGCCGGGGTTTGCGGCACAACAAGTGGCGTCAACGGGACCGGTCCGCGCACGGCGGCGCCGGCTCTCCTCGGCCCAGCGGCGCGCAGGCGGACAGAAAAGTGATCGACAGGAAAGAGGTGAACAGGGGCGTCCGGCATCTGCGGCGCTGCGACCCGACGATGAGCCAGCTCATCGAGAGTGGCGGCCGCTGCCGTCTCGACGAGGCGCAGCACAGCGCCTCTTTCGGCGCGCTGGTGCGCTCGATCGTCTACCAGCAGCTGTCCGGCAAGGCAGCCGGCACCATCTACTCGCGCTTCACCCGCGCTATCGGCCGGCGCCAGCCCAACCCCCGCGCCATACTCGAAGCCGATCCCGAGGCGCTGCGCGCCGCCGGACTGTCGCGCCAGAAGGCGGCCTACATCACCGATCTCGCCGCCAAGGTGGATTCCGGCGATCTGTCGCTGCGTCGCCTGCGCCACCTCGACGACGAGCAGGTCATCGAGCAGCTCACCCGGGTGAAAGGTATCGGCCGCTGGACCGCGCACATGTTCCTGATGTTTCACCTCGGGCGGCTCGACGTGCTCCCGGTCGGCGACCTCGGGATCCGCGCCGGGTTTCGCGACGCCTATGGCCTCGGAGAGTTGCCCGACGCTCGCGCGATGGAGAAGATCGCCGCCCCGTGGGCACCGTACCGGTCGATCGGCAGCTGGTACCTGTGGCGGTCGCAGGATGGCGGCGGCGAGATCGGATGAGCGCGAACACGACCAGCGAATGGCGGAGGCTGCACGGCGAGGTGATCACCTGCTGCGCGTGCCCGCGCCTCGTCGCGCACCGCGAGCGCATGGCGCGCGAGAAGCGCGCCGCATTCCGCGACCAGGAATACTGGGGCCGGCCGGTTCCCGGCTTCGGCGATCACCGGGCACGCGTGCTCATCGTCGGGCTGGCGCCGGCCGCGCACGGCGCCAACCGCACCGGGCGGATGTTCACCGGCGACCGCTCCGGCGACTGGCTCTACCGCGCCCTGTATCGTGCCGGGTTCGCCAACCAGCCCGAGTCGGCCGACCGCGGTGACGGCCTCGAGCTGCGCGACGCTTACATCACCGCCGGTGCGCGCTGCGCGCCGCCCGCCAACAAGCCGACGCCGGCGGAGCGGCGCAACTGCCGACCGTTTCTGGAGCGTGAGATCGACCTGCTCGATGCCGGCGCGGTAATCCGCTGCATCGTGCCGCTGGGTCAATTCGCTTACGACCAGACGCTTCGCGTCTATCGCGATCGCGGCCATCCCGTGCCGAGCCCCAAGCCACGCTTCGCGCACGCCGCGGAGGTCGCTTGGGAGACGCCCGCGGGATCGCCGTTGACGGTGGTGGCGAGCTTCCACCCGAGCCAGCAGAACACCTTCACCGGCAAGCTCACCGAGCCGATGCTCGACGCCGTGTTCGCGCGGGCGCGCGAGCTGGCGGGCACCGACGAATGCTGAGGGGCAGGCCTGGTCGCGTTCAGCTCGTCGGCGCGGGGATATCGTCGGCCGATTGGCGCATGAGCTCGTCGACATCGTGGGTCGGTGCGCGGCAGGCGTAGTCGGCGCACACGTAGAAGGTCGGCTTGCCATCCAGCGCTTCCTTGCCAGCGAGCAGCGGCACATCTGCGGCGAGCCCCGCCGCGTCTTTAGCCTCGGGATCCATGGCGACGATCAGATCATGCGGCCGGAACTGACGCCACAGCGCGCGCAGCGGCTCGGCGACGGCGGTCTCTTCGAGGGGGCCGACCAAGGCGATCTCGCGCGGGGTGCGTCGCAGGTAATCGAGCGCCGCGATCATGTGCGCGTGGCCGCTCGGGGCGCGTTGCATCTGCATGGAGAAGGCGCGCAACACCTCGGTAGCATGGCGCGCGTAGCGCTCGTCGCCGGTGATGGTGTGCAGGCGCAGCAGCACGTTGGCCGCCACGGCGTTGCCCGACGGGGTGGCGCCGTCGTGCCCCGGTTTCATGCGCGCGACGAGCTGCTCGTGGTCGTCGCCGGTGAAGAAGAAGCCGCCCTCCTGGCCATCCCAGAACAGCTCGATCATCCGGTCCGCCAGCGTGCACGCCTGCAGCAACCAGCGGCGTTCGAAGGTGGCTTCGAACAGCTCGGTCAATCCCCAGGCGAGGTTGGCATGGTCGTCAACGTAGGCGAGCAGCCGACTGCGGCCGTCGCGGTGGCTGTGCAAGAGTCGCCCGTCGCGCACCATGCTTTCGCTGACGAAGGTCGCCGCGCGGCGCGCGGACTCGAGGAATTGACGCTCGCCGAGAACGCGGTAGCCCTTGGCCATGGCCGCGATCATGAGGCCGTTCCAGTCGGTCAGGATCTTATCGTCCAGGCCCGGCCGCACCCGCTGGTTGCGTGCCGCCAGCAGGGCATCCCGGCAGCGTGTCAGGAGAGCGTCGAGATCCTCCGGCTCGAGGCCGAGCTGGCGGTGGAACTCGGTCGCCGGCTTGGCGAGGTTGAGGATATTGGCGCCCTCCCAGTTGCCCTGTTCGCTGACGTCGTAGACGGTGCAGAAGGTTGCCGCATCGTCGCCCAGCAAAGAATCGATCTCGGCGCGGTGCCAGACGTAGAACTTGCCCTCGACCCCCTCCGAATCGGCATCGAAGGTGGAGTAAAAGCCGCCGCCCGGAGCCTGCATCTCACGCACCACCCAGTCGAGCGTCTCGGCGGCGACGCGGCGATACTCCTCGTGCCCGGTGAGCTGGACCGCCTCCAGGTAAGCCGTCGCCAGCAGCGCGTTGTCGTAGAGCATCTTCTCGAAGTGGGGCACCAGCCAGCGGTCGTCGGTGGAGTAGCGGTGAAAGCCGCCACCGAGCTGGTCATACATGCCGCCGTAGGCCATGCGGTCGAGTGACAGCGTGACCATGTGCAGTGCGTCGGCGTCCTTGTGGCGCGCCACGTGGCGCAGCAGCAGACTGATGGCCATCGGGTGGGGGAACTTCGGAGCGCGCGAGAAGCCGCCGAAGATCGGCTCGAAGCGTTGCCGGTACGCGGCGGCGGCGGCGGGCAACAGCTCATCGCCGGGCAGTTCGTGGACGGCATCCTCCGCTCCCCGCGTCGTCGTCGAGGCGATGTGGGAGACGATGTCGCGCGACGTTCTGTCGATCGCCTCGCGCTCGCGTTCGAAGGACTGGCGCACCGCCTGCAACACACGCGGAAAACCCGGCATGCCCAAGCGATCTTCCGGCGGGAAGTAGGTGCCGCCGAAGAACGGTCGTAACGTAGGGGTAAGGAACACGGTCAGCGGCCAGCCGCCGCTGCCGGTCATCATCTGCACCGCGGTCATGTAGATGTCATCGAGGTCGGGACGTTCCTCGCGATCGACCTTGATGCATACGTAGCCGTCGTTCATCAACTCGGCGATTCGCGGGTCCTCGAACGACTCACGCTCCATGACGTGGCACCAATGACAGGCGGCGTAGCCGATGCTCAGCAGGATCGGCTTGTCCTCGCGGCGTGCCCGTTCGAGCGCCTCCTTGCCCCAGGGATACCAATCCACCGGGTTGTTGGCGTGCTGCAGCAGGTAGGGGCTGATCTCGTCGCCGAGGCGGTTTTTCGCGGCTGATTCGCTCATCCCGCCAGCTTACCGTTTCCGGCGCAGTCGGGCTCGATTCCGGATCCATCACTGCGAAGGTCGGAGATCTGACGCTGACGGGTTTCGCCGGCTCTGTTCGTAAAAGGGCGCGCGCCGCGCGTTACTGGGATAGGGATCGGTGCGGCTACAGGCGATCGGCTCGCACCGGCAAGCAACGCGCCCGCGGCGCCGAACCGAGCGCCGGCCGGCGGATCGACCCTGGATGGCCATGCGCGAAGCGCGCCGTAGCCGGCCCGCGGAAGAACGAGAAGACGAGACGCCGGGACGTTTCCTGCCCGAGGTCATGGATTCCCTGTCCGATGCGGTCATCGTGGCCAGCATCGCCGACCATACGGTGGAGTATGTGAACCGATCGCTTATCGACACGCTCGGGTACCTGCCCGACGATCTCGTCGGCGCGTCGATCATCACTTTGTATCCGGACGAGGATGCCGCGCAGGCGTTTCGCGACGCTGTCGATGAGGCGCTGCGGACCGGCACCGCCGGGTTTCGCAGCGAGCAGGTGTTCGTCCGCAAGGACGGCGACCGCACGTGGGCCGAAATGACCACGCGGCTGGTGCCGAGCGAGGACCCTGAGAAGCTGGTCTGCGTGCTGCGCGACATCACCGAGCGCAAGCTCTGGGAGGACGCGCTGGTCCAGAGCCACGCCCGCCTCGAGCTGCTCAACAGCATTCTCAGCGGCGTCAAGTTGGGCATGTCGGTCGAGGCCGTCATCGATCTCGCGCTGCGGCGCCTCGGCGACCATTTCCCCGGCATTCGCGTCGCCTACGGCGTCGTCGACGATGCCGGTGTGCTCGAGGTGACCCAGGAGATCCACCCCGATGGCATGAGGTCGCTCGCCGGCGTCACCGTCGATCTCAACCAGTGGCCCTCGTACTTGAGCGCGCTGCGCGCTAGCGAGGCGTTCGTGGTTTCCGATGTCGAACGCGAAGACGCGAGCTATCGTGAGATTCTCAACGAGGACACGCGTGCCGCCCTGCACGTGCCGATGGAGTACGCTGACGGCGCCGCCTTGCTGTGTCTCGAGTCTCCGATGCCGGTGTCCTGGAGCATGCACGCCATCACCACGGTCACCGAGGTCGCGTCTCATCTGTCGTTCGTGCTCAAGGATGCGCAGGCGTCGCGCACCCGCCGGCAGCTCGAAGAGCAGTTACGTCAGTCGCAGAAGATGGAGGCCGTCGGCCGGCTGGCCGGCGGCGTGGCGCATGACTTCAACAACATCCTTACCGGCATCACCGGCTACGTGGAGCTGGTGCTGGCGGAGATCGACGAGCCGCAAGCGCGTCGGGATCTCGAACAGGTTCGCCAGTTTTCCGATCGCGCCGCCGGTTTGACCCACCAACTGCTGGCCTTCAGCCGCCGGCAGCCGCTGACGGTGTCCATCGTCGATCTCAACGAGCTCGTCGGCGCAACAACGGACCTGATCGAGCGCCTCATCGGCGAGGACGTCGAGCTGACGTTCTCACCCGGTGTCGACCTGGCGGCTGTAAAGGCGGACGCCGGGCAGATCGAGCAGGTTCTGATGAACCTCGCGGTCAACTCGCGCGACGCGATGCCGGACGGTGGTCGCCTGACCATCGAGACCAGCAACCACCATCTCGACCAGGACTACGCCCGCCGCCACACCGCGGTGACCCCGGGAGACTACGTCGTGCTGTCGGTATCCGACACCGGCATCGGCATGGACGAAGAGACCAGGGCGCGCATCTTCGAGCCCTTCTACACCACCAAGGAGCAGGGCAAGGGCACCGGGCTGGGCTTATCGACGGTCTACGGCATCGTCAAGCAACACGACGGCAACGTATGGGTGTACAGCGAGCCCGGCCGTGGAACCTGCTTCAAGATCTACCTGCCGGTCGCGCAAGGCGAGCCCAAGGCGGTGGCGCACGGCGAGGAATCAATGCCAGCCGCGGACGGCGACGAAACCATACTGCTGGTCGAGGACGAGCCGCGGGTGCGCGACGCGGTGCAACGGGCGCTGGAGAGCTTCGGTTATACGGTGCTCGCCGCCACCCATCCCGACGAGGCCACCACGCTGTTCGCCGCCAATGACGCCAGTATCGACCTGTTGCTGTCTGACGTCGTGATGCCCGGGTGCGACGGCATCGAACTGCACCGCCGCCTGTGCGGCAGGCGCTCCGATCTGCCGGTGCTCTTCATGTCGGGGTATACCGACCGGTCGATTCTCGAGGAAGGAGTGCTGGCGCCGGGGGTGCCGTTCATCCAGAAGCCGTTTTCGCCCGCGCAACTCGTTTGCAAGGTGCGCGCGGTGCTCGACGAAACCGGATCCTAGTTCGATTGGAACGGGTCGCGGCGGCGCGCGATGCACGGCGGAAGGGGAGAGTGGGCGCCGGTCGGCATTGCAGCGGCGGGCCCACGGGGTTAGCTTGAAGACTCTACCTTTCCCCGCTCGCGACATGGTCATGTCGAACCCCACCACGAAGGCCCGATCCTCGCGCACGCCGGCTGCGGCGTTCGTCGTTGCTTTGCTGTGCAGTGGCTCCGGCATCGCCGCCGGTCAGCAGCCATCGCAGCGCGAGGCGAACTTCAGCGCGGAGGTCGGTCAGGTGGTGCTGCACGTCGCGGTGATCGATCCTCGTGGCCGCGAAGTTCCGCCTCTCA
>JASFRZ010000016.1:0-23051 GCA_050114655.1 Acidobacteriota bacterium | reverse complement strand
GGCTGACGCCGACGTACGGGAGTACGCCTCCGTCATCCCTCTGGTCGCGCGCCTTGCATCCACTACCTTCTCGCTCCCGCTGCCACGGGGTTGCTGGATTGTGCTGGAGAGGGGCGAACGTCGCTGCGCTCGTTCGCTGGAGGGGGCTGCGGACGGGAGAGAATGGGCCGCGTTCCGTATCCGCCCCACTGTCGCTTGCGGCGTATCAGTCGTCGGACAGGGGGATGGTTGCCTTGGGGCCGCCGGCGGCTTCTCGGAGGACTTCCAGATAGTGGGAATCGCCGTCGCGTAGGGGCTCATGGCCGTCCGCCTGCAAGGCCGCGGACAGCTCGGCGGCGCGTTGCAGGGCTGTCGTGAAGCGGTCGATCAGCCAGGCGCAGCGGTCGGCGGGGGGGGCGGCGGCGAGGGCTTCCACCTCGCGCGCCTTGCGCAGCAGGGCGTGCTGCGCGAGACGGCGTGACACCATGCGGGATACGGCCGTCGCCCCGTCGCAGGCCGGGCAGTCGCAGGCATCGTGCGCCACGTCGGCGCCCAGCTCGAGGCATGCCTGTGCGCGCCGCACCGGCAGGTAGAAGAGGCACTCGTGCAGGTAGTAGCTGTTGGCGGGGCGGGTGCCCATCATCTCGCGGAAGTAGCTGCGCGGGTGGTTTTCCAGGCCGTGGCTGCCGGCGGCGTAGCCGGCCGCGCCGCGTGCGATGGCGACCAGGCCGCTGCGGCCCGCATGTGACAGCACCACCGGTGCGCCGCCCGCCTGCAGCGCCTCGAGGAACGCCATCACGGTGCCGGCGTCACGTGGATCGGCGCGGCGTTCGTCGAAGTTGACGATCGTCACCCAGAACGCCGCGGCGTCGATGTCGCGATAGGCGGCGGCGATGGTGTCGAAGTGCTCCGGCTCGATGAGCGCGTCGATGTCGATGCACAGGGGTACGCCGACCGGTTCCGCCGGAGACATCGCGATCGCCTCGCGGGCGCAGTCGCGCGAGATCTCGAGCCAGGGATGCCGATGGTGTGGAACGTAGAAGTAGGGTGCGAGCAGCACGTCGGCGCCGAGCTCGCGCTGGACCGCAAACACGGAGCTGATCAACTCGGCGCGCGCCTCCCGCCGAGCGAAACGAGCAGGCTCCCACAGTGTGCCGAGCGCACCGTGACCCGGGCTATACGGCAGCTCACGATAGGCGGGCATGCTCATGTACCCCTCGAACTGGAAGTGCGGCGTCTCGGGATCGACCAGAAGCGTCTCGGCGCGCTCACGCGCGCCGGCGACCAGCGGGCGCAGGCGGTCGTTACCCTGGCACACGGCGGAAATCATCATCGCCGACTGGCGCGGCACGAGGGGCAATGCCGCCAGGTCGTTGGGCATCAGCAAGGGAATGTATTGCGGTCGTTCGACGTCGATCACGATTGCCGGGGGGCTCGGAGGGGCAGGCGCATGCTACGACGGGCTTATTTTTGCCCGTGCCTCGGGCACATGCTACTTTGCGCGACTGCCGTGAACACGCTAGCTGATCTCTTTTACCAACTCGAGCAGCAGGGCCGCGCCGATCTCTTCATGGTGCGGCATGGGGCGACCTTCGTTGACGTCGATGCTGCGACGTTCGCCGATCGCGTCCGTCGTTGTGCCGCTGCGCTCGCCGCGCTCGGCGTCGGGCCGCGCGACCGGATCGGTCTGATCTGCAGCAATCGGCTCGAGTGGCACGTCATCGACTTCGCCTGTCACCTGCGGGGCGCCGTGCTGGTGCCGTTGTTTTCCACGTTGACCGCCGCCCAGGTGCAGTACACGTTCGCCGACAGCGGCTGCAAGGTGGCTCTCGCCGAGGGCAACGAGCAGGTCGACAAGGTTGTTGCGGTGCGTGATCGGCTGCCTGCCCTCCGCCGCCTCGTGCGCATCGCGCCGCTCCCCCCGGTAGGCGACGAGCCGGTCCCGCAGCCGTCAGCCCCCTCGGCCGGCCGCGCCGCCGACGCCGACCTCGATGAACTGCTCGCCGCGCACGACCCCGCCGGCGATTGCCCGGGGCCGCAGGACGGGGACGCACTGGCGACGATCATCTATACCTCCGGGACCACCGGCGAGCCCAAGGGCGTCATGCTGACGCACGCCAACCTGATCTCGAACATGCACGGTTCGCTCGAGGTGCTGTCGTGCCGTGCCGTCGACTGCTCTCTGTCGGTGCTGCCGTTGTGCCACAGCTTCCAGCGTCTCGTTGATTACACCTTCCTTGCCGTGGGGGCGCAGATCGCCTACGGGGCGCCGTTGCGGCTGGCCGAGGAGTATCTGCTCGTGCGGCCCACCGTGGTCGCCGGCGTGCCGCGTTTGTTCGAACGCTTCCGCGCCGCCGTGCTCGAGGAGGTAGCGGGCAAGAGCGTGCTCGAGCAGCGCATCTTCCGCTGGGCAGAGGACGTTGGTCGGCGGCGAGCCGAGCACGAGCTGAACGGTGCTCCGTGGCGGTTGGTAGACCGCCTGCGCCACGCAGTCGCGGAACGGCTGGTGCTACGCAAGGTACGCGCCGGATGCGGCGGGCGGATCCATCACTTCGTCAGCGGTGGCGCCGCGCTCGAGCCGTCGCTCAACTGGTGGTTCGAGTCGATGGGACTTCGCCTGCTTCAGGGCTACGGATTGACCGAGACCTCGCCGGTGATCGCCGCCAACCCGCACGACGCCAACCGCATCGGGACAGTCGGCGTCCCGCTTCCGGGCATTGAGGTCAGGATCGCGCAGGACGGCGAGATCCTGACGCGAGGCCCGCACGTCATGGAGGGCTACTGGAACAAGCCGGACGAGACTGCGGCGACAATCGTCGACGGCTGGCTCCACACCGGCGACATCGGTACGTTCGAGGACGGTTACCTGACCGTGACCGACCGCAAGAAGCACATACTGGTTACCTCGACCGGGAAGAACGTGGCGCCGCAGCCGCTGGAAAACGCTCTGGTGATGAGCAGCTACATCGAGCAGGTCTCGGTGGTCGGCGATGACCGGCGCTTTATCGCCGCCCTGATTGTCCCCGATTTCGCCGTGCTGGCTGCGTGGGCAGCGGGCAACGGCAAGGCCGACGATCGCGCCGCCCTGTGCGCCGACGCACAGGTCGTGGAGCTCATCCGGCGGGAGATCGACAGCCTGCAGGTGGACTTCGCCCGCTTCGAACGGGTGCGTGCCTTCCGCCTGTTGGAGGAGCCCTTCACCATCGAGGACGGCACCCTCACGCCGACGCTCAAGGTGGTCCGCAAGGCGGTGCAGGAGCGCTACGCGGCACTGATCGACGAGATGTACCGGGAAGACGAGCCGGTGCGATGAGCGCCGTCATCACCCACGGCCTGCGGACGCCGTACGTCAAGATCGGCACCGTGCTGCGCGTTGTTTCGGCGGTCGAGCTCGGCCGCCAGCTGGTGGTGCGGCTGCTGCAAGAGGCGGCGCTGGATCCGGCGCGCATCGATGAGGTCATCATCGGTTGTGCCGGTAATCCGATCGACGCTGCGAACATTGCCCGGGTGATCGCGCTGCGCGCCGAGCTGCCGCAGTCGGTCCCCGCCCTCACCGTGCAGCGCAACTGCGGCTCCGGTCTGCAGGCGATCACCGGCGCGGTCGAGCGCATCCGCGCCGGGCGCGCCCGGGTGATTCTCGCCGGTGGGGTCGAGTCCATGAGCTCGTACCCGTTGCTGTTTTCGCGCGCAGCGCAGCGCAAGTTCGCCGCGCTGGCAGGCACCCGCAGCCTCGGCTCCCGGATCGCCGCCCTGGCGCGCTTTCGGCCGCGTGATTTCGCGCCGCGCATCGGCCTGGAGATTGGCCTCACCGACCCGGTGTGCGGCCTCAACATGGGGGAGACCGCCGAGGTGCTGGCGCGCGAGTACGACATCGATCGCGCGGCGCAGGACGAGTACGCGCTGCGCAGCCACCGGCGCGCAGTGGCGGCGGAGGCCGACGGTCGCTTTGCCGCCGAGCGCATCCCGGTGGCACTACCGCCGTCGTTCGAAGAGACCGTGGGGAGCGATGTCGGCCCGCGTCCCGACCAGAGTCTCGCGGCGCTCGGCCGGCTTCGGCCGGCGTTCGCCCCTGACGGCACGGTGACGGCGGGCAACGCCTGCATGGTTACCGACGGCGCCGCCGCGGTTCTGGTGATGGAGGAAAGCGTCGCTGCCGAGCTCGGATACGCGCCGCTCGGCCGCGTCGTGGGTCACTCCTGGGCGGGCTGCTCGCCACGGCGCATGGGTCTCGGGCCGTGCTACGCGACGCCACCTGCCCTCGACGAGGCGGGGTTGACGCTTGCCGACATCGACGTTGTCGAGCTCAACGAGGCCTTCGCCGCACAGGTTCTGGCCTGCCTGCGGTGCTTCGCGTCCGACGAGTTCGCGCGCAGCGAGCTCGGCCGCCAGCGTGCGGTCGGCGAGCTCGATCCGGAGCGTCTCAACGTCAACGGCGGCGCTATCGCCCTCGGTCACCCGGTGGGCTCGACCGGCGCCCGCCTGGTGATCACGCTGCTGCACGAGATGGCGAGGCGCGACGCCCACACCGGCCTGGCGACGCTGTGCATCGGCGGCGGGCAAGGGGGTGCCGTGGTCTTGCGGCGCTGAGCCTCGAGGCGATGAACCGACCGGCGCCGACTGCTAAGCTGAAGCTCATGGGCACCCGCGTTTCCTCCATCCTCCTGGTGGTGTGCGTCGTTCTCGCCGGTCAATCGGCCGGTTTGTGTGAGGTGGTGTGCGCGCTGACCGGCGCGCACCACGGCGCGATGGCCGGCGGCCACGGCGACCACGCGGATCACCATGACGTCGCCGCCGCCTCGCCGGCCGCGCATGGCGAGATGACCGGGCACGTCGCCGGAATGCGCGTTCCGGAGGGCCACGACGCGGCCCACTGCCCGCTTTGTGCCGCCGCCTCGGGTTGTTGCATGACCGGCAATACCCAGCCGACGCAAGTCACGCTGGCGGCCGGCATCGTTCCCGGGCCGACCTCCCTGATCGTAGAGCGGATCGCCGCGGGCGCCGCTCCGATCATCGACGCGGCGCTGGAGTCGCGCGTCGAGCCTCCGGAGTCGCAGCCGCCGAGAGCCTGAGCGCGAGGCTGTCCGAGGGCGTCCGCTGGTCCTGAAGGCGCCGCGCGTCCCTCGTTGCTTTCCGCGGTGTCCTCTTCCGGGGCGATTGCCCCGCGCCGCGACCTGATGCGATTCCACGCCGCCCGCCGCGTCGCAGCGGGCGGCTCCCGGAGGTAGTGGAACATGTCTTGCCGTCTCATGCGCCCGGTGATCTCGTCGAACCGGGCCTTGTCGAACCGGAAGCTGGTGGTCCTTGTAGGGGTCGTCGCCCTGCAGTTGTTCATCCCCTTCGCCGCGCGCGCGGCACAGCAAGATGCTGGCGCTGCGGTTGCCGACATCGGAGTGGCGCAGCAGGCTACCGGCGCGGTCGAGGTGCTGGTGGTGGACGCCGACACCGAGCAGATCCTGCGCATGTCGGTGGCGCACGCTGTGGGCGACGTGCGCGCCACGGTCAGCGGCGGAGAGGGCAGGTTCCGCATCTCCGGCCTGCCCGAAGGCGGAAACCAGATCCACGTCGCCGCGGTCAACTACGCCGAGAAGGTGGTTCCGGTGACGGTGCGCGCGGGCGAGACCACGCAGCTCACCGTGGCGCTCGATTTCGTCGCCTTTCACGCCCAGATCGTCGTGCAGGCCACCCGCCCCGATCTGCTGCCCGACTCGCAGGTCTCCGCTGACCTGATCCGGGAACAAAACCCGCGCGATGTCGGCGAGCTGCTGCGCAAGCTCCCCGGAGTCGACTCGGTGCGCCGCGGCGCGCTCGGCTTCGATCCGGTGGTGCGCGGACTGCGCGAGACCGAGGTGGGCGTTTACCTCGATGGCTCGCGCATGTTCCCCGCCGGCCCGGCGCGCATGGACTCGGCGCTGAGCCACTTCGACCCCGGCGCGGTACAGAGCGTCGACGTGGTCGGCGGCCCCTACGCGCTGACCTGGGGCGCCGGCAACCTGACCGCGATTCGCGCCACCACTCAGGAGGTGCCGCCGCGGCGCCCCGGATACGCACACGGCAACGCGCGCTTCGGCTTCGACTCCAACATGGACGCGCTCGAGACCGTGGGTACGGCGAGCGGCCGCCGCAATGCGTTCTCGTACTGGGGCTACGGTGTCTACCGGCAGGGCGACGACTACGAGGCCGGCGACGGCGAGATCGTGCCGGCGCACTTCCTGTCGCGCGAGGTGCGCGGCAAGGTCGGCTACCAGCTCGCTCCCAACTCCAACCTCACCTTCGCCACCGGCTACCAGCAGCAGCGCGACGTCGACTATCCCGGCAGGCTGCTCGACGCGGAGCTCTTCAACACCCTGCACGTCATGGGCGACTGGAGCTACGAGGGGGCCGACGGTCGGCTGCGGTCGGCCAACGCAAATATCTACTACAACGACATCGACCACCGCATGAACAACGACGACAAGCCCACCGCGCAGGCGGTGCCCGGTCGGATCCCGCCGTTTCCGCTCGACATCGTCATCGACACCGGCACGAGCGTCAGCGGTGGACGCGGCAATGTGGAGGTCGAGGTCGGTGAGGCGCTGACGGCGGAGGTCGGCGGCGACATGTACCTGTCCAACCGTAACGCCCTGCGCACCATCGACCGGCGTGACACCGGTATGCCGATCGCCGCCGACACGCCGTGGCCCGACGTCGATATCAACGACTACGGCCTGTTCGCCAAGCTGGACGGGCTGGCGTCGATGGTCAGCCTGGCCGGCACCGCGCGGCTCGATCTGGTGCACGCCGACGCCGACGAGCAGCTGTTCTCCGATTTCTTCCTGGCCAACACCGACGGCCACTACACGAACGACGAGAGCAACCTCAGCGGGGCGTTCACCGCGTCGCTGCCGGTGGGTTTCAACTGGACGCTGTCCGGCGGTATCGGCACCGCGGTGCGCACCGCGGACGCTCTGGAGCGCTACGCCGACCGCTTCCCCTCCAGCAAGGCGCAGTTCGCTGCCGAGTTCCTCGGCAACCCACAGATCAAGCCGGAGCGCAGCACCCAGCTCGATCTGTGGATCGACGGGCGCTACCGGCGCGCGTCGATCAGCTTCTCCGGCTTCTACCGAGACATCAGCGACTACATCACCATCGAGCCCACCGACCTGCCGCGCAAGTTGCCGCTCAGCCCGCCGGTGGTGTATCGCTACATCAACGGTGACGCGACGTTCTGGGGGTTCGAGTACCGCGCATCGTTCGTGCTGGCGAACGGTTTCAGCGCGTTCGTGCGCGGCGACTACACGTGGGGCGAGGACAACACCTTCGACGAGCCCGCCTTCGGGATCTCGCCGCTGCGTGCCTGGCTCGGCGGCAGCTATACCTTCGGAGCGGACGACGCCTACGACGTCGAGGCGGTGGTCAACCTGGCCGGAGCGCAGGACCGCGTCGCCGCCTCGCGCGGCGAGACTCCCACTGACGGTTATGCGACGCTCGACCTCAAGGCCGGCGTCCAGCTCGGTGACTTCGCCCTGCACGGTGGCATCTTGAACGTGACCAACGCGTTCTACGTCAACCACCTCAACGCCAAGAACCCGTTCACCGGGCAGCAGATACCGGAGCCCGGCCGAGTGCTCTTCGGCAAGGTAAGCTACGTGTTCTGAAACGGTCTGAGGGTCCATTCTGCGGCGGTGCCGATGCACGAGGAAAACGACGAGCCGTCCGGAACTCGCGAGCGCGAGATCATCCGGGTGCAGGAAGGGGGCCGAGAGGCTGTTCGCGACGTGCTCGCCGTCGAGGAGCCGTGTGAGATCCGCGTCGGCGGAGATCCCGTCGCCGTCACCATGCGCACTCCGGGCCACGACGCCGAGCTCGCCGCCGGCTTCCTGTTCAGCGAGGGGATCGTGCAGTCTGATGACATCGCCGCCATCAGCCACTGCGCGGCGGATCGCGCGCTGCACCCGGAAAACGTCGTCGAGGTGCACCTGGCGCCGGGGCGCTCACCGCGGCGCGACCTGCGGCGGCACTTCTACGCTTCGTCCTCGTGCGGCATCTGCGGCAAGGCGAGCATCGAGGCGATCCACGTCGACGCGCCCGCGCTACCGGACGGGCCGACGATCGCGGCGCGGCGGCTGGCGGCGATGGTGCAACGGCTCGACGGCCTGCAATCGGTGTTTGCGGTGACCGGCGGGCTGCACGCCGCGGCCATATTCGATCCCGACGGCGAGCCGCTGGTGGTGCGCGAAGACGTCGGCCGACACAATGCGGTCGACAAGGCGATCGGCTACGCCCTGCTGCGCGAGCGATTGCCGCTCGACGGCAAGGTGTTGGTGGTATCCGGGCGGACCTCGTTCGAGATCCTGCAGAAGGCCCTGGTGGCGCGCATCCCGATCGTAGCCGGTGTCTCCGCTGCCTCCAGCCTGGCAGCGGAGTTTGCTGCGCGCAGCAACATGACCCTGGTAGGGTTCCTGCGCCGGGAGCGTATGAACGTCTACGCCGGCGCTGAACGCATCGAGCAGGCGCCCGGTTAGCTGGCGGGCGACGCCGCAGACGAGAGAACGAGCACGTCCCCATGTCGTACGAGCTTCGCAGCAGCCTATGGCAGCACATCAAGAACTTGGTGCCGTTCGGCATCGGGCGCGTCAAGCCGAAGCACTATCGGGACATGCTGCGTGTCCTGCTGCGAAACCGTGACAACCTGGGCTACGGCTGGAAGGTGCTGACGCAAGGGGTCTGCGACGGCTGCGCGCTCGGCACCACGGGGTTGCGGGACTGGACGATCGACGGCACCCACCTGTGCATGACCCGGCTCAACCTGCTGCGACTGTCGACCATGCCCACGCTCGACCACGAAGAGCTCGCCGATGTGTCGCGCTTCGCCACGACGTCCGATGCCGAGCTGCGTGAAATCGGCCGCATCGGCGTCCCGATGATCCGCGAGCGCGGCGAGCCGGGCTTTCGCCGCATCGACTGGGATGAGGCCTACGAGCACATCGCCGCGCGCATCCGCGCCTCCGACCCGCAACGATTGGCCTTCTACCTGACCTCGCGGGGCCTCACCAACGAGACCTACTACGTGGCGCAAAAGGTGGCGCGCTTCCTCGGCACCAACAACATCGACAACGCGGCGCGCATCTGCCACTCGCCCTCCACCTCGGCGATGAAGCGCTCGCTCGGCGTCGCCGCGACCACCTGCAGCTACAGCGACTGGATCGGCTCCGACCTGGTGGTGTTCTTCGGCGCCAACCCGGCCAACGACCAGCCGGTTGCGCTGAAGTACCTGCAGGCGGCGCGTCGCAAGGGCACGCGTGTGGCGATGGTGAACCCCTACCGTGAGCCGGCGATGGAGCGCTACTGGATCCCGTCGAGCCCGGGCTCGGCGCTGTTCGGCAGCCGCATCAGTGACTACTGGTTCCCGATCGCCACCGGTGGGGACATCGCCTTCCTGTACGGCGTGATCAAGATCATGCTGCAGCACGGCTGGCTGGACGAGCCCTTCATCTTGCGGGCGACAAGCGGTTTCGAGGACCTGCGTCGCGAGGTCGAGAGGGCCGAGTGGGAGCAACTCGAGGAGCAGGCCGGGGTTCCGCGCGCCGGCATGCAACAGCTCGCCGAGTTGCTGCGCGACGCCGGTAGCGCGGTGTTCGTGTGGAGCATGGGCATCACCCAGCACGCCAGCGGCGCCGACGCCGTGCAGATGATCATCAACCTGGCGCTGTTGAAGGGCTACATCGGGCGGGATCGATGCGGCCTGATGCCGATTCGCGGCCACAGCGGGGTTCAGGGCGGAGCGGAGATGGGAGCGTACGCTACTGCCTTTCCCGGTGGGCGGGCGGTCGATGTCGCGGGCGCTGCGGAGATCGGCGGGTTGTACGGCTTCGACGTCCCGGCGAGCCCCGGTTTGACCGCCCCGCAGATGGTCGATGCCGCGGCCCAGGGGCGACTGGACCTGCTGTACTGCATCGGCGGTAATCTGGTGCGGAATCTGCCGCAGCCGGATTACGTCGCCGATGCGCTCGCCGCCGTCCCGTTGCGTGTCCACCAGGACATCGTCCTGACCCGGCAGCTGTTCATCGAGCCGCGTGCCACCGACGGCGCTGTGCTGGTGCTGCCGGCGCGCACGCGCTACGAGCAGGAGGGCGGTGGCACCCAGACCTCGACCGAGCGCCGCATCATGTTCAGTCCGGAGATCCCGCGCCGAGTGGGAGAAGCGCGCTCGGAGTGGCGCATCCTGCTGGAGCTGGCGAACGCGGTCGACAGCGAGCGTGCCGCCGCGCTCGGTTGCGATTCTGGGGCGGCCATTCGCGACGAGATCGCTCGCGTGGTCCCCGCCTATGACGGCATCCAGACGTTGCGCGACAAGGGCGACGCCATCCAGTACGGTGGCCCGCACTTGTGTGCCGGAGGGGAATTTCCCACCGCCGACGGCCGCGCCGGATTTCGCGCCGTGCCGCTGCCGCGCACGCGCCGCCGCGATGGCTGGTTCACCGTCTCGACGCGCCGCGGGAGGCAGTTCAACTCACTGATCTATGCCGACACCGATCCGATCAACGACGCGCCACGCGACGCGGTGCTGATCAGCCGGGAGGACGCCACCTCGTTGCGTGTCGCGGAAGGGGAGAAGATCCGACTGACCAATGAATCCGGCTCGTTCGTCGGGCGGGCGTTCTTCGCCCCGCTGGCGCGCGGTAGCTTGCAGGTGCACTACCCGGAAGGCAACGTGCTGATCCCGAGCGGCATCGTCGACGAGGGCGGCGGGGTGCCGGACTACAACGCCGAGGTGCAGGTGCTACCGGCGTCCGCTGACGTCCGGCGCCGGTAAGGCGACCGGCGCTTCGGGCGCCGCGGCATTGACGATCGTCGGGGCCAGGAGAGTCTTGCTCTCGCCGATGTAGCGGGCGGTGAACGTGCCGTCGCGGATCTCCAGCGCAGACGGTCGTCCGTGGTACACCGGTTCGAGCATGCCGGTGTCGGTGAGGAACACGCCGCCGTCGAACCGGCTGCGAATCTGGCCGTCAGCCTGCACCGTGTGGCCGACGATGATGTGATCGATGCCCTGGGTGTCGAGCAGCTCGGCAACCTCTTCGGCGTGCTCGTCCTCGGGCCAGCGCGCCAGCCCGCGGAACCACAGCAGGCCGTTGCGGTTGAGCAGCTGCCAGTCGCTGTAGTTGATCACCCACTCGAGCGCGCGCGCCAGCTGCTGACCGTCGGCGTCGGGGCGCTCGCCGGTCTCCTGCAGAGTCTGCAACATCTTTCCCAGCTTGTCGTCGGCCGACATGATCATCTCGACCAGGTCGGAAGAGGAGCTGATCAGCCCGGCGTCGCTCATCAGCCGCCGTGTGTCGTCGAAACGCTGCAGCTCGTCGGACACGCGCTCGCTGATCTGGTCTGCGCTGAGGTCGCCGTACTCCGGATTGAGCCCGGCGTGCATGAACAGCATGTTGTCGATGCGTACCGCCGCGGGCAGCTGGCGCAGCCAGCGGCCGTAGGTGCCGTCAGGACCGAGCGCCTTCATGCGCTCGATGTAGCCGAGCGGATGCGCCTCTTCCCACGCCTCACGGTCGAAGCGCGGGCGATCGGCGTCGAGCTGGTCGGCGAGCTCGATGCGCATCTCGCGCCAGGCTTCCCAGGCCTCGTCGCGGCGCTTTTCCGAGTCTTCGTCGGTGAAGGCGGCGGTGTCGTCCTCCGTCGTGTCGATCAGGTAGCTGACCAGGTTCATCGCCTCGTGATTACCGAGGATGACGATCACCTCGCCGCCGAAACGTGGTGCCTCCTCCTGCAGGCGCATCAGCAGGTCCATCGCGTCACGCACGTGCGGTCCGCGATCGAGTATGTCGCCGGTCTGCACCAGGATTGCGTCGCCGCCCGTCCAGTGCAGCTCTTTGTCGACCAACCCGACTTCCTGCAGGATCGCGGTGAAGCTGTCGAGTGCGCCGTGGACGTCGCCGATCGACAGAATGCGGCGATCGCTTTCCTGCGCCGCGGGTACGGGTGAGGCGACGAGCGCCAGCGCCAGCACCGCGGCGGTGGCCACGGCGCTGCGCACTGCGAGGCGCCGCGGCGTCGATGATAACTGGGTTCTTGTCATCTTTAAGAAGCCTCTGTTTCGAGGCTACCAGGCCAGCGGTGTGGCTACCCGGTCGGCAAGGAAGCGGGCGAGCGCCCGCACGATGCCGATGTTGTTCGACAGGAGGTCGAAGAAATCGTCGCCGTCGATGGCGAGGATCAGCGTATCAGTTTCTGCGGTCGCGTTCATGGAGCGTAGACGGCCGCTGAGCAGATCGAAGACGCCGAACGCGGACCCCGGAGGTATCGTCACATTCTCCTGCGCCGGGCCGTCGATCTGCACGCTGCCCCTGACCGTGCAGTAGATCGCGTCGGAGGGGTCGTTGATGGCGTAGATCTTCTCGCCGGCAGCGTACTCGTACTCGCTGGCGATCGCTGCGATGCGGATGATCTGAACCGCTTCGCAATGGGCGAAGAGCTCGACATCTTGCAGGAACAGAACGCGCTCGATTTGCGCCAGCGTGCTCAATGAACGTTTTCCCAGCGGGGAGGAGGATCGATCGATAACGGTACCATCATCGGCTGCCGCGGGCCGTTTGCCCGGTGGGCCCTGTCAGGCGAACGCGAGTCCCAGCCTGCTGCCGGCCCACATCGCCGTCTCCTTCACCAGCGTGTCTTCCCCCCGCTTTGCCGCTTCGGCGAGCTGCGGGTACAGCTCGGTGATCTCCAGCTCGGCAATCGCGTGGATAGCCGCCGAACCGAGCCAGTGTGCTACTTCGTCGTCGGTCTGGGAGGCCAGCACCAGGCGGCGCAGTACGTTCTCTGCCGGCTGCACGACCACGTGATAGCGGCTGCTGGCGATGTCGAGCTTTTCCTCCAGCGTATGGTCGCCGATGACCGCGAACACCGCTTGGTGCACCCGGCCATTCAGCGCGTTGTCGAGGTATTCCACCGCGTGGCTGCGCACCCGCTCATCGTCGCTCAGCAGACTCTGGGCGGCGGCGCGCACATCGGCCGGCCTGTGGATCAGGCTCAGCAGGCGGAAGATGTTGTTGATGCAGGCCAGCATGCGGTCGGCGAAGATGCGCTGCAGCAGCAGGGGGCTGTGGTCGTTCCAGTGCACCAGCGGGGCGCGATAGTCGAGCGCACCGTCTCGCACCGTGCTCATCAGGTCGGTGAGGGCAAGAAAATACAGCCGTGCTTCCTGGTTGATCTGCTCGGCGATGGGCTCGTGCGCGAATTCCAGCCCGCTCTGACGATTGCGCATCCACTCGAGCGACTGCAGTACCTTGCGACGCATGAACTGGTCGCTTACCTGCAGGCAGCCGAGCAGTGCGTCGACCGAGGACTTCCCGCCGATCTGTGCCACGGTCTTGGGCAGCGCGCGGCGCACCCAAAGCTGTTCCTCGGGATCGTTCATGAAGTAGACCAGCGCCGGTATTACGGATTCGCCGTATGCCACCAGAGCGTCGCGTGCCTCGTGCTTGAGGCGGCGGTCACGCATCAGCGAGATGAGCGTGGGCACGAAGATCGGGTTGTTGCCGCCGTGCATTACGCGGCGCCGCACCGCACCGATGGCGTCTCGCTGCACCACTACGTCACCGTCATAGAGCAACTGCACCAGGTCTTCCTGGAAGGCGGGCTCGCGCAGCTCGCCGATGATGTCGCAGGCCACACACCGCTCGCGCGCTTCGGAGGAGGTCACCATGGCGCGCAGCGTGGCGCGCGCCTCGGTCCGTCCCGCCCCCGCCTCAGCGGAGAGGATCGTGGCGACCGCCGCGGCGCGCAGCTCGGCGCTGGGGTCATCCAGCCGGGTGATGGTCTCGGTTGTGTCGGCCTGCCCGTGCAGCGAAACGACGGCGTGCATCGCCGCCGCGCGCACCCGCGGATCCTCGTCCGACACCGCGCTTTCGATGATCGGCAGAGTGTCGGTGCGGTCGCTTTCGGTGAGCAACTGCAGCGTTTTGTAACGCACCTCGGGGCTGTCGTGCCGCACCAGCAGCGGCGGCACCAGCTCCTGCTTGCCGAAATACTCCAGCAGCTCGAGGCCGTGCATCACCTGACGCGGATCGCCGCTGCCGAGCGCCTGCACCACCACCTCGAGCGCAGTGGCGTCACTCAGATCGATCGGCAACTGCACGTCGACGGTGCGTCGTTGCAGTCCGTCGCGGAACGTTCGGACATACTGGCGCTTCAGCGCAACGGTCACACCCAGCCAGATGGCGATCAGCACGAACGAGATCCAACCAGCCTGTACCGGCGTCAGCAGGCCGAAGGTCACCGGCAGCAACAGCAAACCGGCACCCGCCTTTCCCGAGCGCTGCACGAACACGTCGATATAGGCCTTGGCCTTGAGGCGAGCGCCCGTGGGAACGGGGAAAAACAGCAGTTCACGGGTTGCCTGGTCGAGCGAGTAGCGCAGGCCGTTCTCGCCGATCTTCAGCAGCCGGCAGACGTTGAGCAGCATGCCGGGGAAGACGGTGAAGGCGGCGAAAATCCCGGCGGTGCCCATCAACATGGTGATCGGCAGAACACGCATCGCGAAACCGACGCCCAGCTTGCGGTGGATGCGCGCGGTAAAGAGGAGCTGGAAGACCAGCGCCGAGATGTTCATCAGCACGTAAAAGTCGCCATAGCCGCCGGTAAGGGCGTCGAGGCGGTCGCCCGCGTTGCCCGCCGGGATGGCCTGTTCCATGGCCCAGTTGAACTGCAGGTCGATGATGTTGGCGACCACCACGGTGACGAACATCAGCCCGGCGATCAGCGCCAGATGACGTGAGTTGATGATCGCCTCCAGCCCGCCCTTGGAGGCGGCCAGCTTATCGTTGCTCTTGCCGCGCGCCGGCTCGTCATGGTCCTCGTACTGGCCGATCTTGTGGTGGATCAGGTAGATGGCGCCGACGGCGAGCAGCAGGATCGCGCTCGAGATCAGCAGCGTTATCTGGGTTCCGGCCGCCTCCGCCACGACCGCCGCGATGGTGGCGCCGGTCAGCCCGCCGGTGAGCCCGCCGGCGCCGACGAAGCCGAACAGACGCTTGCCTTGCCGCGGGTTGAGAACGAAATTCGAGTACGCCCAGAACTGCGAGACGATCAGTACATAGGCGATCGACACGAAGATGTAGAAGGCGATCGGCACCCACGCGGCCGGGGACTCGATCACCAGCGCGAAGCCGGCGACGGCAGCGGCCACCGTCCCGCAGGTTCCGGCGATCACGTGATGGCGCGGAAAGCGGTCGACGGCGCGGTTGTACAGGATAATCACCGGGATGGCGCTGGCGGCGAGCAACAGGTACACGATGGGCAGCATCTCGGCACCCAGCGAGTCCATGAACTTCGACTGGCGCACCGCCTTGCTGACGTACTGGAAGGTGATCGCCAGGAAGAAAAACAGGAACAGCAGCACCGCGACGGCGCCCTCGCCGGCGCGCACATCGACCCCGAGGAGCGTGAGGAGCTTGCGCCAGCGAGACTCGCTGATCTCGCCGGTGGTGTTCACCGAGGGCTCGCGCATGGCCCTTATCCTACTTCCTGCAAAGGTGAGCGGCACGTCGAAACGGCGGAGGCTGCGGTAGCATGCCGGGCGAGCGGACCGGGCGGCGCACCCGGCCCACGGCGCTGCGGCGTCGTGCCGACAATCGAGAGAGCGTACGGTAACCGACGGCAGGGTGGCAACAGAGATGAGCGTGTGGATCGAGGGGCGGAGAAGTCGGGGCGCGGCGGTGCTGGTTGTGCTGCTTGCCACGGTCGCCTGTCAGGCATTTTCGCCCGGCTTCGCAGAGTTCGGCGGCGAGCGCACGCGCTCGTTGCGTGACCGCGCCGCCCAGCAGGACGCGATGCTGGAGCTGCGCCTCGAGCTGCTGTTACCGTCCCTGATGGATGCCGCCGGCATCGACTGCTGGCTGGTGGTTTCCGACGGTGTCTCGTCCGATCCCGTGGTCAGCGCCCTGACCGTGGCCGCCAGCCGCCTGGAAGGCATGGGGGCGTTGCTGCTGTGCCGCAACGGCGCCGGGCTGTCGCGCTTCGCGCTCGGCCGCGGCCTCGACGCCAACGCCGGCATTTACGAGGTCGCCGAGCCGGCCGACGGCATGGCCCTCGAAGATCTGATCAACGACCGGCTGCGCACCCTGCAGCCGCAGCGCATCGCCATCGACGACGCCTTCTCTTTCGCCCCCGCCGATGGGCTGTCGGCTTCCGATGCCCGCTGGCTGCGCGAACGGCTCGATCCGGAGTTTGCCGATCGGCTGATCTCGGCTCGCCCGCTGGTCGAGGATTTCCTGTCCACCCAACTCGACGTCGAGGCGCCGCTGCTGGCCGAATCCACCCGCCTGACCGCGGCGATCCTCGAGGAGGTGTTGTCCGACCGCGTGGTGGTGGCGGCAGGCACGTCGCTCGCCGATCTCGACTGGGCGGTGCGCAGCCGCGTAGCGGCCATTGATGCCGAGCTCGCCTACCCGCCGTACGCCTTCGTTTACCGCCCGGGCTCGACCCTCGAGGCGGAGCACGCAATGGGCATGGACGTCATCGTGCAGCCTGGCGACCTGGTGTTCCTGTCCGCCGGGATCGGCTACATGGGCTACGCCAACCGGTTGGGGCGCTGGGCCTACCTGCTGCCGAGCGGCACGCGCCAGGCGCCCGAGTGGGTCGACGAGGCGCTCGCCGGCCTCGCCGACGGCGCGGCGGCGGCGACGACAGCACTCGCCGTCGGCCAAGATGACGCGCAGGCCCACGGGTCGGCACTCACCGCCCTCACCGGCATGGCCGACCCGCGCGTCGTGCTCGACCGCGTCACGCGTCTGCGCGCCGGCTCGCTCGACCCCTGGCGTCCCGCTGCGGTATTCGACACCTGGCGCCCGGACTATCGCCTCGCCGGCGATACCGGCCTGGTGATCACCGTGCACGCCACGGTGGCCCCGCCGCCCCCACCGGGTGCGGCGCCGCAGCCGTTCGTCATGCTGACCATCGACACCGCGTTGCTGACCTCCACCGGTGGTCGCCTGGTGGTGCCGGCGCAACGAACCCCCCTGCTGATCGACTGACGGAGGACACATGCGCGTACAGCAAGTCGAGGGCGGCTACGCCCTGCGCCTGGAGATCGGAGAAGAGCTCATCGCCTCGCTCGCTACCCTGATGCGCGAGCGCGACATCGGCTCCGGCGCGGTCACCGGCCTGGGCGCGGTCGACCACGCTCGCCTGGGCTGCTGGTTGGTCTCCGAGAAGCGCTACGCCGACCGCGTCGTCGAGGGGAACCTCGAGGTGGTAGGTCTTACCGGCACGATGTCCTGGTACGACGGCAGCCCCTTCCCGCACGTCCACCTCATGCTCACTGACGACGGTTTCAACGCTACCGGCGGCCACTGCTTCGAAGCGCGTGTCTCCGCAACCCTTGAGCTTTTCGTGCGCGACTGGGGCGTACATATCGACCGCAAGGTGGACGATGCGGTCGGCTTGCACCTGATGGACATCGGATAACCGGACGAGCCGGCGACGGGTCAGTCCAGCCGGAAAACGCGCAGCAAGACGCCGAGGCCGCGTCCGTCGTCAGCGAGTCCCAGCGCGGTCGGCGCGATGCCACCGTGCGCGACGACCTGCAACGGGTAGAAGTACTCGCCGTTCCAGCGCGTGCCCGGGCCCGGGCGCAGGCGGATGAAGCCGCGCTCGTCGGGGGTGAGGTGCAGAGACTGGCGGTCGCGACCGAGCTGGATGTCGGCACGCTGCCGGGCCAGGGCACTGACCTCGAAGGTAATCTGATCGATCGGCTCGCGGCTGGAAAGCAGCAGATCGACGGTGTCGAAGCCGCCGGTCCACAGGCCCTCGGGCTCGCCCCATGCGCGCGTCGGCGGGCTCTGCGGGCGCCAGAAGCGGATGGTGCCGTAGGTCCACGACTGGTCCAGGTCGTTGAGCGGCACGAAGGCGTTGTGGGCCAGCATCAGCAACGCCGCGAAGGCGACGAAACCGGCCGCCGCCCGCAGGGCCGCGAACGAGTTCGCCGGCGGTGCCGGTGAGGCGGCGGGTGAATGCGCGTCGGGCGAACGGACCGCATCGTCGATCATCGTCGACGTCGGAGAAGGGACGGCGTCCCCGAGCGTCGCTGTCGCACCGGCGGCCTCGGTGCCCCAGCGCCACAGCAGCACGCCGAGCGCGATGATCAGCGCCAGACCGACCAGCGAGATGCCCCAATGCACCGCGTCGGGGCCGAGCCACAGCGGCGCCCACTCCGAAAGCGGCAGGCCGGGGGCGCCGTAGCGCAGCAGCACCAGCGAGCGGCCGACATTGTAGTCGTGGTACAGCAGGTCGGGCTGCGGCAACAGCAAGACGGTGGCGCCGGCACCCCAGGCGACCAGCACGCCGCGCAGGGCGGCGCGCAGCCGGCCCCTGCCTCCGTCGCCCGCCGGTAGCGCCAGGCCGATGCCCATGGCGGCGCCGAGGATCCACAGCACGCCGGTGAGCGGTCGTGCCGGCGGCGCCCAGTGGCCGGTCTCCTGCGCCAGTGCGTAGGGTCCGACCAGCGCAACCAGAGCGAGGAGCATCGCCACCGTGTCGGTGCGTCGGCGGCGCCACAGCCAGGCGAAGCCGGCGACCGCCAGCAGGTACTGCGGGGCATAGAAAAGCAGCCCCTCGCGCTGGTCGAGGAAGTAGCCGACGGCGGTGGTCAGCGCACCGATCGGGTCGCTGACGTAGGCGATCAGGTTGTCGCCCTCGGCAGTGGCGCGCAGCGTCGGATCGGCGCCGACGTGGATGGCCAGCGGTGAGAGGCGCCGGTACAGTGCCCAGGTGAAGGCGACGTGTCCCACGCTGGTGAGGACCAAGGGGGTGAAAAGAGCAGCCAGGGAAAGGTTGCGGCGCCGGCGCGCGCAGGCGCCGGAGGTCTCGCCGTCGCCGAACGATGCGCGCGCCTGTTTCCAGATGAGCCAGGCGCCCACACCGCCTACCGCTGCCATCAGACCGAAGAACTTGAAGTGCAGCCAGGGCAGGCAGGCGAGCATCAGGCCGGCGAGCAACGCGCCGCCGGGCCCGGCGACTCCGCGCGGTGCGCCGTCCGCCCCGCTGCCGCCGCGCAGCAGAACGTAGGCGCCGCACGAGAGCGCGAATACCGGTACCGCCGGAAACAAGTGCGCGCCGGCGAATACCAGTGGCAGGGTGAGCACCGCCAGCAGCGTGCCGGGCAAGGCGACGGCGCGGCCGGCGAGATCGCGCAGCAGGAAGTACAACGCCGTGGCGGCCGCCGCCAGCCACAGGCTCATGGCGAAGCGCACCAGCACGTTGAACCATTCCTCGGTGAGGCCACGGCCGAGGCCGTACCAGGGGGCGAGATAGGCCGACAGGCCGGATCCGTGAATGGGGAACTGTTGGGCGTGGTCGGCGCCGGGCTTGGCGTGCGGCGACAGGTCGCCGTACCAGAACGGCGTGGTGAGGTGGTCGGCATAGTCGTTGGCGACGTCGACATCGTGGTCTATCCACAGGCTGCGCGCAGTCACCAGGTAGTGGGGCTCATCGCCGGAGAGCGGGTGAAACCACGGTGGCCCCGGCAGCACCAGGGCGGTGGGGATCCCGATCGACAGCGCCGCCAGCAGCGCCATTGCGCGGCGGTCGGAAAGCCGCCAGCGGATCCCCAGCCGCAGGGCGCGCGCCCGTGCGCCGATCACCCCCAGCGCGATGCCGGCGAATCCAGTGACGAAGACCGTGCCGTGAAAGCTCCAGGGATCGAGCAGGAGCGACAGCAGCGGTGCGGCCATGCCCCAGGCCACCGGCTCGAGACAGTAGGCGGCGGAGGCCCGTGAACCGCCGGGTGCCCCCCCGCGGTGCACCCATCGCAGCAGCAACAGGCCGCCGAGCACCACCGCGGTGATCGTCGAGGCGGAGGTGAACCAGCCCGACCGCAAGACGACCGACAGCAGCACCAGCGGCTCGCCGCCGCCGGTTCCCGGCGGCAGGGACGCGAGCGCCGCGAAGGTGCCGACTCCGAGGCTCGCTGCGACGATCGCGAGGATGCTCAATAGCTCGACAGGATGACCTGGGACAGCTCCGCCACCCGCTGGTCGATCTCCCACTGCTGCGCGTGGTGGCCGTTGATCATCAGGCAGAAGGCAACTACCCGGCCCGACTCGGTGTGTGC
The DNA here is from genome assembly GCA_050114655.1 of Acidobacteriota bacterium. Classification (GTDB taxonomy): domain Bacteria; phylum Acidobacteriota; class UBA890; order UBA890; family UBA890; genus JASFRZ01. The sequence goes on along the minus strand of JASFRZ010000016.1, from coordinate 2,983 downwards.
ATAGCCCGACAGCGTGTTGACGCCATTGATGTGACCCGACTTGAGGCGCATCTCGTCGAGCAGCGGGGGATCGCGGAAGGGACGCGGGTTGAAGCCGTCGCGGCCGCTGATCTTCATCGAGGCGATGAACTCCGGCCCCAGGTGGAAATCGCCGTAGGCGAACCGCAGCAGGTCGACCACCTGACGCGGCGAGACACGGTCGAGGTCGGACAGGCCGGAGCCGTCGGCCTGCACGTAATCGGTCAGCGCGGTGCCGAGCACCTCGTGGCGAAACTTGGCGACCACCGCGAGGCCCTTGGTGGCGGTGCCCGGAGGGCCGTATTCCACCGCGCCGAGAGTCTTGAGCATGTTCTCCGCCATGACGTTGTTGGAGAACTTGTTGAGGTCGAGTACCAGTCGGCCGAGGGGCTCGGAGTGGATGGTGTACAGCAGCGTCAGCCCGTCAGGCAGGCCGATCCGCGAGTTGCCGGCATCGATCTCGTCGACGCCGCCGAGCAGTGTTGCCTCGGCATCGGTCGGGCGTCGCACCGTACCGGTGACGGTCACGCCGGCGAGGCCGAGCAACTCCCGCAGGCGCTCGCCGAAATACAGGTCGGGCTCCTGCACCGCCACCCAATCGTTGCCGTCGCGATAGGCGGAGTAGTTGGCCATCAGGGCGCCGATCGGCGCATGGTACGCCTCGCGCACCTGGATGCCACCGGGCCAGCCCTCGCCGTAGCGCTGGCGATCGAAGAAGGAGTCATCGACAACGATGTCGCCCTCGATGCGACGAATGCCGCGGGTAGACAGCGCACGCGCCGCCACCCACAGTTGCTCCTCGACGGTGTCCGGCGCGCCACGGCCGAGCGCCCAAACGTCGCCGGCGATGATCTCGCCGTCGGCGCCGCGGATCTCGCCGCGGTACGCCAGCGGCGTCTGCCAGGTGAACGCGGCCCCCAGGCGCCAAAGCGCGGTGGCGGCGGTGAACAGCTTGTTGACCGATGCGGGCGCGAACAGCTCATCGGCGTTGCGTTGCAGCAGCAGCTCGCCGCTCGCGGCGTCGACCGCAAGGATGCCGACCCTGGCATCTGCCAGGCTGGGGTGCGCCAGGATGGCGCTCATGCGCGACGGCAGGGCCGGCCCGCCGTTCTGGGCGTCCGCGCCGGGCGCGGCGATCTGGCCGTAGCCGGGACCCGCGGCGGCGAGCATCGCGCACAGCACGCCGGTCAGGATGGCGAGCGAAAGTGCGCGCGACGATCGCACCGGGTCAGTCGAGGTCGAAGATGCGCGGCGGCGGCGCGTCGCTCTTGTCGGCCTTCTTGAGGGCTTCCTTGAACTTCTTCTCGAGGATGTCATCGGCGCGCCGCTCGCGGTCCATTCCCTGGTTGAACAGGGCTTCGGCCTCGGCCTGTTTGTCCTTGCCCGCCTTCAGCGCGTGGTCCCAGCTCACCACCCCCTTCTTCGGCCGCTGCTCGTGCAGGATGTCGCCGGTTCCCGGGTCGACGGTGAGCTTGGTCGAGCAACAGGGACACTGGATTTCGAGGCTGTCTTTCGATGATTGGGCCATGGCTGCGCTCCCGGCTTTGGGTACCCATGAAAGCAGGCGTCGGCGGGCGTCGCGAGGGCGTCCGGCACCCGGCTAGACGGTAGCCGTGCGCCTCACCGCTTACAAGCACCCGGCTGCTATCCTGAGCGCGCGAGGAGCCTCGTGCCGCCGGGGGCCGGCCCACGGCGACGGCGTTCCTCAACATCGGATATCCGGGGAGTCCGCCGTGCTGTCGTTTGCCTATCGCGTCGTCGTGCTGACCGTCGGCCTGCTGCTGGTGGCGCTCGGGATCATCGGCCTGTTTCTGCCGTTCCTGCAGGGTTTTCTGCTGATCGGCTTGGGGCTCTCGGTGATGTCGTTGGTTTCCGAGCGCGTCGCCGGGTGGGTGCGCGCGCTGCGAGTGCGTGCACGCTTCGCCTGGAGTCGCTGGCGGCAGAAGTGGCGGGGGAAGCCGGACGCGAACGGATGACAAAAAGGTACGTGACCAGCACAGAGAGGAGAGCGCGGTGAGGATCGTCTCGTTGATCGCCTCGAGCACCGAGATCGTCTGCGCACTCGGCCTCGGCGACAGCTTGGTGGGTCGGTCGCACGAATGCGACTTCCCGCCGGCGGTGAGGGATCTGCCGGTGTGCACCGCGCCCAAATTCGTCGACGGCACCAGCTACCAGATCGACCAGCGCATCAAGGCGATCCTGCAGGAGGGCCTGTCGGTCTATCGGGTCGACGCCGACGTGCTCGACGAGCTCGCCCCGGACGTGATCATCACCCAGACACAGTGCGACGTGTGCGCGGTGAGCCTGAGCGACGTCGAGGACGCAGTCTGCCGCATGATCGGCTCGCAGCCTCGCATCGTGGCGATGGAGCCCAACAGGCTCGACGACCTCTTTGCCGACGTCGAAAGAGTGGCCAACGCTCTGCAGGTGTCCGAACGTGGAATCGAGCTGGTCGCGACACTGCGCCGGCAGATGGGCGAGATCGAGCGGCGTGCCGCGGCGATCGGCGAGCGACCGACCGTAGCCTGCATCGAGTGGATCGACCCGCTGATGGCGGCGGGCAACTGGATGCCCGAGCTGGTGGAGATGGGCGGCGGACGCAGCGTCATCGGTCGCGCCGGCGAGCACGCGCCGTGGATGTCGTGGGAGGAGCTCGTCGAGCTCGATCCCGCGGTGATCATCGTCATGCCCTGTGGCTTCGACATCGCGCGCGCCCGCGCGGAGGTGTCGCCGTTGACGGAGCGCCCCGGGTGGTCGAAGCTACGTGCAGTGGCCGGCGGTCGAGCGTACGTCGCCGACGGGAACCAGTACTTCAACCGTCCCGGCCCGCGCGTTGTGAAAGCGCTGGAGATCATGGCCGAGATGCTGCACCCTGGGGTCTTCGATTTCGGCCACAGAGACACAGGCTGGGAGCCGCTGTGATGCGGCGCGGCAGAAAGGCCGTCGATCCCGCCGGAGGGAATCC
>JASFRZ010000015.1:0-23325 GCA_050114655.1 Acidobacteriota bacterium | reverse complement strand
TCGGCCACCACCCAGATCCAGGCGCCGGCGGCGTCGTCGCGCACCTGCAGGGCGTGCAGCCCGCCGCGGCCGACCGCGCGCACCGGGCTGTCGACCGGATCCTCGCCGCCGGCTTCCTCGAAGCCGCCCTCGAGCAGCGCGGCGCTTACCTGCGCGGCGCTGGCGCCCGGCACGAAGGTGGACAGCGCGATGCCGTGGAACACCGGCGCAGAGACCACGTTGATGGCGGTCGCCGGCAATCCGAGCCGGTCGAGCGCCGCCGCCAGGCGGGCGTCGCACAGCGGGCTCTCGGCGTGCGGCAGCCAGACGTCGAACGCCTGCTGGCGGCCGAAGACGTCGAGGTCGACGTCGAGCAGGTTGAGCACTGCGGTGGATTGCTGCGACAGCTCTTCGAGGCCGGCGTCACCACGCTCGGTGGCGGGCAGAAAGACGTTGCTCGACGAACCGGTAGCGAGCTCATCCAGCGCGGCAACCGTGCGTCCGAGCAACAGCGCCGCGCCCGGGGGTACGGCAACGGCCCGATTGCTCTCCAGCACCGGCGGGGTACTGGCCCCGGGGATCCACGGAAAGGCACGTTCGTCGGCGAGCCAGGCCCCTGTGCAGTCGAGCCCCAGCCGACCCGCATCGAGCAGCGCCGCGAGATAACCGGCGGCGCTGGCGGTGTCGCTGCAGAAGCACGCCAGCTCGTGCTGCAGGACGCGCTCGGAGATGGCCTCGGCGAACACCCGCGCTTCCTCGCCGTAGTCGGTCAGCACGCCGGCGACCTCCTCGAGGTCGAAGAGCGCCACCTGGTCGCCGGGGAAGCCCGATGCCGCGAGCTGGTCCTTGATCGCCTTGCCGAGCAGCGATGCCGCGCCGACCAGAGCGAGACGGCCAGGCTGCGGCGCGGGAGTCTCGTCGTCGGGCATCGGCTCAGTGCCGCTCGTCCACGGCGTCCTCGACGTCCTTGTCGGAGAGCGCAGGGGTCTCGGCGGCGCGCTGCTGGCGGCGCAACTGCAGCAGCAGACGCTCGGCGGGGCCGGAGGCGACGTACACGGCGGCCATCAGCAGCAACACGGTCTGCGGTGCGTTGGCGATCAGCGCAAAGGCGATGGCGAGCAGAGCGATCAGCGGGTAGGGGCGGCGGGCGCGCAGGTCGATGTTCTTGAACGAGCGGTAGCGCACCTTGGAGATCATCAGCAGGGCCAGCATGACCACCATCGCTACCACCCCGTACGACACCACCTCGTTGCTCACCTGCGCCGGCGAGTAGAAGGCCATCGCGGCGAGCGTCGCCGCCGCAGGCGGCGCCGGCAACCCGGCGAAGTAACGTCGGTCGTGGCTACTCGCCTGCACGGTGAAGCGCGCCAACCGCGTCGCCGAGCATGCGAGGAAGAAGAAGGCGGTCATCCACCCGAGCCGCTCGAGGCCGCTGAGCGCCCAGGAAAAGGTCAGCGCGGCGGGCGCCATGCCGAAGGTGAGCACGTCGGTGATCGAGTCGAACGCCTCGCCGAACGCGCTCTGGCTGTTGGTCATACGGGCGATGCGGCCGTCGAGGCCGTCCGCAACCATGGCGATGCCGATGGCTAGCGCCGCCGGGGCGTACTTACCCTGCAGCGTGGCGATCACGCTGTAGTAGCCGCAGAACAGGTTGCCGGTGGTGAACAGCGACGGCAGCAACGGGATGCCGCGCTTGAGCTGCTGGGTGGCTTTGGGCTTGCGCATCATGGGGTTCCCGAGGAGGGCGCGGCGACAACCGTGGTGCCGGCGCGCACCCGATCTCCTACGGATACCACGGCGGAGTAGCCCGCGGGAAGGTGCAGCTCGGCGCGCGAGCCGAACTTGATCAGCGCGATGCGCTGGCCGCGCTGCAGGGTTTCCGGCGGCGCGACGAACGGCACAACGCGGCGCGCCACCGCGCCGGCGATGAGCGCCAGCTCGAAGCTCCCATGCGCCGTCTCAACGACCACGCGATGGCGCGCGTTGTGCGACGCGGCGGCACGAAAGGCCATCGCGTAGCCGCCGGCGATGCGCTCCCAGACGCGCAAGTCGCCGGCCAGCGGTGCGCGCGTCACGTGCACGTTGAACACCGACAGGAAGATCGCCAGGTGTAGGCCGTCGCCTTCGGATCGCACCTCGACGACGCGGCCGTCGGCGGGGGACAGGACGGCGCCCGTCGGGGCATCGGACGAGCGCTCCGGATCGCGGAAGAAGGCGCCGAGCGCGACTGCAAGCAGCGTGAGTGCGCAAGCGAACCATGGGCGCCCGGCGGCCGCCGCGACGGCGGCGGCCACAGCGCCGGGAAGGGCGTACGGCAGGGCCTCGGAGCGGATGTGCATCGATTCAGGGGCGCCCCGAGGTCGTGGGTCAGTGTGCGACGGCGGCGGGTTCCTCGCGGCGGTACTCGCGGATCATCGCGGCCATCTGGTCCTTGAGCTGCAACTTGTGCTTCTTGATCTCGATCTCTTCAACGCGCTCCTGCTCGCTGGGAAGATGCTTGCCGGAAAGCTCTTCCAGGCGACTCTCGTACTCGGCATGCTGATGTGCGAGAGTGCGGAACTGTTCGTTCTCGGCGAGCAGGATGTCACGGATTTCCGGTTCGGCCAGCTCCATGAAGGCTACCTCCGATAGTTGCCGGTCAATAGTGAGCTTCGGGACCAATGGCGATGCTAGCACCGTGGGTGGGGGCGCTCAAACGATCACGAGGGGCGTTCTCGGGCGGCCCGCGCGGCGTGTCCGAGGACGGTCAATCGTCCACTGCCAGCAGCGGATTGCGCGGCGGCGTGGCGTCCGGCGGACGCAGGTAGACGGGCTCCGGAGCCGGCCAATCGGGTGGCTTGCCGACCGCGGGCCAGCTCGCCATGGCGAGCTCGCCAACGGCGCCGGCCAGCGGCACGGGGTCGGTGATGAGGCGCAGCTCGCCGCCCGCGGTGAGCGCTGTGGGTCCGGCGCCGCCGGCGCCGAGCAGTGCCGCGCCGCTGCCGAGAGCGAGCACGGGGGCGCTCTGCGCGGCGATGGCGGCGCCGAAATGGCGGGGCGAGCAGACCTCGGGGCCCCAGACCGCGGCGAACGGCGAGTCACCGGCGGCTGCCTCGTCGGCATCGGCGACGCCGCGGGAGGCGACGTAGAGCGCCGCGTACACCTGGTCGCGTCGGGCGTCGATACACGCCGCCACGATGTCGGCGTGCCGCGTGCCGATCAGTGCGAGCGCGTCGAGCGACGTGACCCCGGCGACCGGCAGTGCGGAGGGCGCCGCCAGGCCGAGGGCGGTGGCGATGCCGACGCGGATTCCGGTGAAAGTTCCCGGGCCGACACACACGGCGACCCCGGCGAGATCGCCGACGTCGACGCCGATCTCGTCCAGACAGTGCTCGACGGCGAGGCCGAGCCAGGCGTCCGCTCGGCGCTCGTCGTCCTGTGCTGTTTCGCACAGCAAACCGGTGCCGTCGAGCAGCGCGACACTTGCCGGAAGGGTAGCGCAATCGAGGGAGAGAAGCAGGGGAGGAACGCTCATCACGCCCCATCGTAGCAGGGTGCTGGACGACAAATACCCCATGCTAATCTGGCGCCCATGTGCGCCGCCGACTCCAAGACACCCATGATGCAGCAGTTCCACCGCATCAAGGCGGCGCACCGGGACGCGATCGTTTTCTTTCGCCTGGGCGACTTCTACGAGATGTTCTTCGAGGACGCCGAACTGGCGAGCGGGCTGCTCGAGATCACGCTGACCGCTCGCAACCGCGGCAAGCCGTCGGAGGCGCCGATGTGCGGCGTGCCGGCGCATGCCGCCGACAGCTACATCGCCCGGCTGCTCGATGCCGGGCACAAGGTGGCGATCGCCGAACAGGTGGGCGATCCCGGCGGCAAGGGCGCGATGGATCGCGAAGTCGTGCGCGTGATGACCCCGGGAACGCTGGTCGAGGACAACCTGCTGACCAGTCGGCAAAACAACTACCTGGTGGCGGTTGCCGAGGACGGCGACGCGGTCGGGATGGCGGCTCTGGAGCTTTCCACGGGCGAGTTCATCGCGGCGCAGTTTGATGGCGTTGACGCGCGCCGGCGGGTGGGCGAAGAGGTTGCTCGGCTGGCGCCGCGGGAGATCTGCGTTGCCGAGGGCGGCGACGTGAAGGGGTGGCTCGCTGGTGAGAATGGCGCTCCGGCCGGCATCGCAGCGGCCACCTGGAGTCCGTTGCCCGCGTGGCATTTCGAGGCGACGCGCGCCGCCGGCCGATTGTGTGAGCACTTCGGCGTCGCCTCGCTGGTGGGGTACGACCTCGACGGCTGCGATGAGGCGATCGGCGCGGCGGGCGCGCTGTTGGCTTACGCGGCGGAGGCGCAGAAAGCGCCGCTGCACCACATTCACGGCCTGCGTCGCCATCGCGACCGCGAGTTCCTGCAGCTCGATGCCACGACGCGACGCACCCTCGAGCTGTTCGAGTCGTGGCAGGACCGCACTTTGAAAGGCTCGCTGCTGGCGGTGATCGACGGCACCGTCACCGCGATGGGCGGGCGACTGTTACGCCAGTGGCTACTGCGGCCGCTGCGCGACCCCGTGGCGATTAACCGCCGTCTCGCCTCGGTGCGAGCGCTGCACCACGCGGCGCCGACGCGCGCCCAGCTACGCGACGCGCTGCGCGGGGTGCGCGACATCGAGCGGCTCACTACGCGTGTGACCATCGGCTCCGCGACGCCGCGCGACATTGCTGCGCTGCGCGCGTCCCTGGAGGCGCTACCGGGGCTGCGCGAGCAGCTGCAGCGGCTCGCTGCCACGCCGATCGGTGAGGAGCTGGTCGAGCAGATCGATCCGTGCGACGACGTGGCCGCGTTGATCGCCGAGCGGCTCGCCGACGACCCGCCGATTGCGGTGGTTGACGGCGGGGTCATCCGCAGCGGCTTCGACGAGGAGCTCGACAGGCTGCGGCGGGCTCGCGGCGAGGGCAAGGACGTCATCGCCGCGCTGCAGGCAGGCGAGCGCGAGCGCACCGGCATCGGCTCCTTGAAGGTGGGCTTCAACAAGGTCTTCGGTTACTACATCGAAGTCTCCAAGGCCAATCTCGCCAAGGTGCCCGACGACTACATACGCAAGCAGACGCTGACCAACGCCGAGCGCTTCATCACCCCGGAGCTCAAGGAGTTCGAGGAGACGGTGCTCAGCGCCGAGGAGAAGATCGGCGAGATCGAAGCGCGGCTGTTCAGCGAGCTGCGCGAGCGGATGGCGACGGAGTCGGCCCGCCTGCACCGCACGGCCGCCGCGGTTGCCGCCATCGACGTGCTCGCCGGTCTCGCCGAGATCGGCGCGATGAACGGCTACGCGGAGCCCACCGTCGACAACAGCCGCGTGCTGGAGATCCGTGAAGGGCGGCACCCGGTAGTCGAGAGGTTGCAGGCTTCCGAGCGCTTCATCCCCAATGATGCCTACCTCGACGACAGCGCGCAGCGCATCCAGCTACTCACCGGGCCCAACATGGGCGGCAAGTCGACGTACCTGCGCCAGGTGGCGCTGATCACCGTGCTGGCGCAGATGGGCTCGTTCGTTCCCGCGGCGTCGGCGCGCATCGGCGTGGTCGACCGCATCTTCACGCGCGTCGGCGCCTCCGACAATCTGGCCCGCGGTGCGTCGACCTTCCTGGTGGAGATGCAGGAAACCGCCAATATCCTGCACAATGCCACCCCTGCCAGCCTGGTGATCCTGGACGAGGTCGGACGCGGTACCAGCACCTACGATGGCCTGGCGCTTGCTTGGGCGGTTGTCGAGTATCTGCAACAGCAGGAAGACGTCGCGCCGCGGGCGCTGTTTGCCACCCACTATCACGAGCTCACCAGCCTCGAGGGTGTGCTACCGAGTGTGCGTAACCTCAACGTCGCCGCCCAGGAAACCGGTGACGGCGTGGTCTTCCTGCACCGCGTCGAGCCCGGCGCTGCCGATCGCTCCTACGGCATCCACGTTGGCCGCCTCGCCGGCTTGCCCACCAGCGTCATCGAGCGTGCCGAGGAAATCCTCCACGGACTCGAGACCACCGACGCGCCGACCCCTGCCGGCCCCCAGTGGGCCCTGCCGGAAGATCAACCGAGCGCCCAGATGCAGCTCTTCACCCCCGAGGACCACCCCCTCCTCGAAGCGCTCCGCAAGCAACAAATCGACGCCCTGAGCCCGCTGGACGCCCTGAACCTCCTGGCGCGCTGGAAAGAGAAGTGGGGCGAATAGCGGACCAGATGGCGCGAGCTCAGGCCGGCAATGCCCGCCCGGACTCCGTCCCTCAGTCCTGCAGCGAAGCCTGCCAGCGGTAGAACGCGAAGCCGGCGACGACGATCACCCCGGCCACGATCAACCCCACCATCGGCGCGTTCTTCTGCACGGCGGCGATGATCTGCTCCCCGTAGCGCGCCGCCAGCCACGCCTCCGCCCCGAAACGGATGAGCCGTCCCGTGCTCACGCCGACGATCACGCTGCCGAGCGGCTGGCGCAGGTAACCCGAAGTCAGCACCACCACCTTGAAAGGGAAGGGCGCGGGCATCAGTGCCGCGGCCATCAGTGCCATGGCGCCGCGCTGCTGCAGGAACCTCTCCGCCCAGGCGAGCTTCTTGGACGAACCGCCGGCAGCGTAGCGGCCGCTGCGTGCCAGCCCGTAAACCATCAGCACGCCGCAGGTGGAGCCGATGATGGCGGCGATGCCGTAGCCGACGGCGTTTTGTGGCGATAGTGCCGCCGCGCCCATGACCGCGAGGTCGATGAAGGCGGGCATCGGCACGAAGGATGAATCCAGTACCGATAGCAGCAGGATGCCCCAGGCACCGTAGGGCAGCAGGGACTGCTGAAACCAGGTAGCGAGGGTTTCCATCCGCGTGCCGCTGGCAGAAAGGGAGGAAGGTATCGGCGCGCCACGCTAACATCGGTCCATGCCACGTGCAAACGAGCCCCGTTGGGTGATCGGACTGTCGTCGGGCACGTCGATGGACGGCATCGATGCCGCCCTGGTCACGTTTGACGACGATGCCGCCGGATCGATCGAGATGCGCGCGTTCCGCACCTTCCCTTATGACCAGCAACTGGGGGTTGCATTGCGCGCGGCCATCGAGGGCTGCGCAGCGGCGCAGCTCGCGCTGCTGGATGTCGTCGTCGGCGAGGCGTTTGCCCGCGCTGCCCTCGACCTGCTCGCCGGCGCCGGGATCGATGCTGCCGACGTGCTGTGCATCGGCTCGCACGGCCAGACCATCGTGCACGTGCCCGACCCCACCGACTGCGCCGGCACGTTCGCGCGCGCCAGCTTTCAGATCGGTCAGCCGGCGGTGATTGCCGAACGCACCGGCATCACCACAGTGGCGAACTTCCGCGCCCGCGATCTTGCCGCCGGCGGCCAGGGCGCTCCGCTGGCGCCGTTTCTGGATTACCGCCTGTACACGGATCCCCGGCTCGGTCGGGTGGCGCTCAACATCGGCGGAATCGCCAACGTCACCGGCCTGCCGCCGGGCGGCAGCGCCGAAGACGTGGTGGCGTTCGACACCGGGCCGGGTAACGTCCTGCTGGACGCCGCGGCGCGCATGCGCGGGCTCGCCGGCGGCATCGACGAGGACGGCAAGCTGGCGGTCGGCGGGGCGGTACGCGACGCGCTGCTCGAGCGCCTGCTGGCCCACCCCTTTTACGACCGCAAGCCGCCCAAATCGGCCGACATCGGCGCCTTCCTGAACGATGATTCACTGGCGCTGCTGCAGGACGCGGCGACGCTGTCCGACGCCGACATGATGGCCACATTGACCGAGCTGACTGCGCGCACCATTACCGCAGCAGTCCGCCGTTTCGTGCGCGTGCGGCAGCCGATCGAAGAGGTGCTGCTCTCGGGTGGGGGGGTGCACAATCGCGCGCTGCGCGGACGTCTGGAGGCGCTGCTGGCGCCGGCGGCAGTCCGCGATGCCGACGACATCGCACCGCAGGTCTCGGGCGACGCCAAGGAGGCGGTGCTGTTCGCCCTGCTGGCGCGCGAGACGCTGGCGCATCGTGCCGGGAACGTGCCGGCCGCCACCGGAGCGGCGGGCCCTCGGGTTCTCGGGGTCGTCGTGCCCGGGGTATAATCCCTACGATTCCGCCCACAATTCCGCCCGGCGCCGTGGGCTTTTCCGGTGCCCGGCGCGACACTGGAGAGACGCGATGCCCGGACTCAAACCGTCGGCGAAGATCTGGCACAACGGCGAGCTCATTCCCTGGGATGAAGCCAAGATTCACATCTGCTCGCACGTCGTGCACTACGCGTCCGCCGTTTTCGAGGGCATCCGCTGCTACAAGACCAGGAACGGCTCGGCGGTCTTCCGCCTCCAGGACCACGTCAAGCGCCTGACCCAGTCGGCGCACATCTACCGCATGCCGATCGAGTACAGTGCCGACGCGCTCGAGTCGGCGTGCCTGGAGACCATTCGCGCCAACGAGATGGAGTCCTGCTACATCCGTCCGATCGTCTTCCGCGGTTACCACTCGCTCGGCGTCAACCCGCTGCCGTGCCCGGTGGAGGCCTACGTGGTCGTGTGGGAATGGGGCAAGTACCTCGGTGAGGAGGCGCTGGAAAACGGCGTCGACGTGATGGTCTCGTCGTGGAACCGCGTCGCCACCAACACCTTGCCGGGGATCGCCAAGGCGGCGGCCAACTACATGAACGCCCAGCTCATCAAGATGGAGGCGCTGGAGAACGGCTACACCGAGGGTATCGCGCTCGACGCGCGTGGCTACGTCTCGGAGGGCAGCGGCGAGAACCTTTTCATGGTGCGCAACGGCAAGCTGGTCACGCCGCCGCTGTCGGCCTCCGTGCTGCCGGGCATCACGCGCGACTGCGTCATGGTGCTGGGGCGTGAGCTCGGCTACGAGGTGAGCGAGGACGACATCCCGCGGGAGAGCCTGTATATCGCCGACGAGGTGTTTTTCACCGGTACCGCTGCCGAGATCACCCCGATCCGCTCGATCGACAAGGTGCCCATCGGTATCGGTCGCCGCGGACCGATCACCGAAGAGATCCAGAAGGCTTTCTTCGCCAACGTCGAGGGCCGCGTCGAGGACACGCACGGCTGGTTGACGCCGGTGTACGCGAAGGTAACCGCCGAGGTTTGAGGGCGCGCCGGCCGCACCGCGCTCGGCGCGGCGGAATCGGGCCGGAAACGGGACGGGCTGTCGGAGAGCCACTGGCCTTTCGACAGCTCGTTGCTTTTTCTGGTTGTATGGCGCGCCGATAGCGTCCAATATTGGGCTGTTCTATCCATGGTTGTGCAGCAGTGACGATGAAGTTCGCTGCCAGCCCCGTGTGCCCTGAACTTCGACCGGCGAATCCGACATGTCCGTAGACATCGATACCCTGCTAAGTGATGCCGTTGCCCGCGGCGCCTCGGACCTCCACCTCAAAGTCGATTGCCCGCCGTATCTGCGCATCGACGGCGTTCTGCGCCCGCTCGACCTGCAGCCGCTGACCGCTGCCGAAACGCGTCAGATCGCCATGCGCCTGGTCGAGGATCATGAGGTCGATGTCGACGAGATCAAGGAGTTCGACTGCAGCTACGCGCTCTACGCGCTCGGCCGCTTCCGCTGCAACGTGTTCGTAGAGCGCGGCGTGCACGGCGCCGTGCTGCGCGTCATTCCCGGACAGACCAAGACGATCAGCGACCTCAACCTGCCGCCGGTGATCGAGAAGATCGCCCTCGAGGAGCGCGGCCTGGTGTTGTGCACGGGTACCACCGGCTCCGGTAAGTCGACCACGCTGGCGGCGATGATCGACCACGTCAACCGCCACAAGGCCAAGCACATCGTCACCATCGAGGATCCGATCGAGTTCCTGCACACCGGCGGCAAGTCGATCGTCACCCAGCGAGAGTTGGGGCAGGACACGAGCAGCTACGCCGGCGCCCTGCGTGCCGCCCTACGCCAGGATCCGGACGTCATCCTGGTCGGTGAGATGCGCGACAAGGAGACCATCGAAACGGCGATGACCGCGGCCGAGACCGGCCACCTGGTGATGTCGACGCTGCATACGCTGGACGCCCCGGAGACCATCAACCGCATCATCTCGGTGTTCCCGCCCTACCAGCAGGAGCAGATCCGTGCGCAGCTCGCCGAGGTGCTCCGCGCCGTCGTGTCGATGCGCCTGGTGCGCAGCCAGGACGGCAAGGGACGCGTACCGGGCGTCGAGATCATGCTCAACACCACCTTCATCCGCGAGTGCATCCGTGACCGCGACCGCGTTGTCGAGATCCGTGACGCCATCGCCGCCGGCGTGTCGCAGTACGGTATGCAGACGTTTGACCAGTCGCTGCTGTGGCTGCATCGCAAGGGGTTGATCAGCGTCGAGGAGGCGCTGGCGGCGGCGAGCAACCCGAACGACATGAAGCTGCAATTGCGCGGCATCGTGACCTCCGGAGAGGCGGCCGAGCAGACCATGGAGACCATGCGGCAGCCCGGAAAGTAGCCGCCGGTGGTCGTGCAGTGATGAAGCGGCAGGTGATGACGAAGCCCATGCGCAGCAGCCCCCGCCCTGAGCGGCCACAGCGCTAAGTGGCCCGTAGGAAGCGCACTGCCGCCACCGAAGCCCTCGCCATGCTGGCACGGCGCGACTACTCCCGCGCCCGCCTGCGCGCCAGGCTGCTCGCCAAGAACTACCCGCGCGACGAGGTCGAAACGGCACTCGACCAGTGCGCCGGGTACGGCTACCTCGACGACCATCGCTTCGGCCGCAGCCGTCTGGAGACACGCCTGGCGCGCCGGCCCGCCGGCCGCCGCGATGCACTGCGTGACTTGCAGCGCCAGGGATTGACCGCGACAATGAGTGAATCCGTCGCCGACGAGGTGTACGACGAGGCCGGGGGCGAGGCCGCCGTGCTCGAGGACGCCTTCGAACGGTGGGTTGCGCGGCACGGAGAGCCGCAAGACATTGCGGCTGCGAAGCGCTGCTTCGACCACCTGATGCGACGCACCTTCCCGCGCCACCTTGTACTGCAGAAGCTGTCCCCCTGGCTCGACGAGATCACCTCCTAGGGTCGGGAGCAGGGGCCTTGCCCCGGGAATCGATTCCGATGTCAGAGAAGACCGACAAGCAAATGCGGATGCCCGCACTGACCTCCGCCGAGGTGCGCAGCAAGTTCCTCGACTACTTCGCCGAGCGTGGCCACACCGTGGTGCCGTCCAGCAGCCTGATCCCGCGCGACGATCCCACGCTGCTGTTCACCAACGCCGGTATGAACCAGTTCAAAGAGGTCTTTCTGGGGCACGACAGTCGCAGCTACGTGCGCGCGGCGAGCTCCCAGAAGTGCATGCGCGTCTCCGGCAAGCACAACGACCTGGAGAACGTCGGCCCGTCGAGCTACCACCACACCTTCTTCGAGATGCTGGGTAACTTTTCCTTCGGCGACTACTTCAAGGAAAAGGCCATCGAGATGGGCTGGGAGTTGCTCACCGAGGGCTACGGTTTGCCGGCCGAGCGCCTGTGGGCCAGCGTCTACGAGGAGGACGACGAGGCCTTTGACCTGTGGAAGAAGGTCGTCGGGCTGCCCGACCACCGCATCCTGCGCCTCGGCAAGAAGGACAACTACTGGTCGATGGGCGACACCGGGCCATGCGGGCCGTGTTCGGAGATCCACTTCGACTACGGCGTGGGCGATTACGAGTGGCCGAGCAGCGGCAGCTACCGTGAGCCGGACGACGTCGACCTCGACGCCGATCGCTTCGTCGAGTTGTGGAACCTGGTGTTCATGCAGTTCAACGCCGACGGCAGCGGCCAGGTAACGCCCCTGCCGGCGCCCAACATCGACACCGGTGCGGGCCTCGAACGCATGACGGCAGTCGTTCAGGGCGTGCGCAGCAACTACGATACTGACCTGTTTCGCCCGCTGATCGACCCGGTCGCCGAGGCCGCCGGCTGCGGCTACGGTGACAGCGACGAAGGCGACGTGGCGCTGCGGGTCATTGCCGACCATTGCCGCGCCACCGCGTTCCTTCTCGCCGACGGCGTCGGCCCGGCCAACGAGGGACGCGGCTACGTGCTGCGCCGCCTGATCCGTCGCGCGGTACGTTTCGGCATGAAGCTCGGGTTTGACGATCCGTTCTTCTACAGCGCCGCGCAGCAGGTGGTGCGCCGGATGGGCGGGGTGTACCCGGAGCTGATCCAGGCCGAGGAGCTCATCGAGCGCGTAACGCGCTCCGAGGAGGAGCGCTTCTTCCGCGCCCTCGGTGCCGGCACGCGGGTGTTCGAGGAGGTCGTCGAGGAGGTCAAGCAAGGGGGCGGCGACACCATCCCCGGCGATGAGGCGTTCCGTCTCTACGATACCTACGGGCTGCCGCTCGAGCTGACCCGTGAGTTCGGCGAGGACGTCGGGCTGACCGTCGACGAGGCCGGCTTCCGGCGGGCGATGGAAGGGCAGCGCGAGCGCGCCCGCGCCGCATGGAAGGGCGGGGGCGAGGCAGCCGCGGCGCAGGAGTTGGTCACCGAGCTGGCCGATCAAGGCATCGAATCGACCACCTTCGTCGGCTACACCGAGCTCGAGCGCCAGGGGTCGCGCGTTCTCGGGCTGCTGCACGAGGGTCACTCCGTGGAGGTGTTGGAAGGCGGCCGGAGCGGCGCTCTGGTCGTCGACGTGACCCCTTTCTACAGCGAATCCGGCGGCCAGGTGGGCGATCGGGGGAAGCTCGAATCGGCCGGCGCGCGCGGCCGCGTGACCGACACGCACCGCCTGCCCGGGGGATTGGTGGTGCACCGCATCGAGCTCGAAGAGGGGGAGCTGCGTCTCGACGATGAGGTCCGGCTGACGGTAGATGCGGCGCGGCGCGCCCACACCGTGCGCAACCACACCGCCACCCACCTGCTCCACGCGGCACTGCGCGAGCGCCTCGGCGAGCACGTGCGTCAGGCCGGTTCGCTGGTCGCGCCCGACCGGTTGCGCTTCGACTTCAGCCACTTCGCGCCCGTCGACGCCGCGCAGCTCGCTCAACTCGAGCGCGACGTCAACGACGCCATCCGTGCCGACATCGCCACGGTGATCCGCGAGATGCCATACGACGAGGCGATCGACAAGGGTGCGCTGGCGTTCTTCGGCGACAAGTATGGCGATATCGTACGGGTGGTGAGCATTCCCGGCGTGTCGACCGAACTGTGCGGTGGCACCCACGTGGCGCGTACCGGCGAGATCGGCACCTTCGTGATCACCCGCGAGGAGAGCGTCGCCGCGGGCACGCGCCGTATCGAGGCGATCACCGGCGCGTCGGCGATCGACGCCTTGCAGCGACAGCGCGACGTCCTGCACGGCGTGTTGGCGGAGTTGCAGGCGAGTGAAGAAGACGTCGAGGAGCAGGTCGAGAAGCTGTTGCAACGGGCCAAGGCGGCAGAGCGCGAGAACGAGGATCTCAAGGTGAAGCTGGCCTCGCGCGCTGCGACCGACGCCGGCGACGACGCCATTGTCCAGGTCGACGGGATCGGTGTGTTGTGTCGCGAGGTCGACGGGCTCGATGCCGGTGGTCTTCGCAACCTGGCCGACTCGATGAAGGCCAAGCTGGGCTCGGGGGTGGTCGTGCTGGGGACCGCGAGCGGCGGCAAGGCGCAGCTCATCGTCGGCGTGACCCATGATGTCGCCGAGCGCATCAAGGCGGGCGACATCGTGCGCCAGCTTGCGGCGATCGTCGGCGGCGGAGGGGGAGGCAAAGCCGAGATGGCGCAGGCCGGCGGGCCGGACGCCGCGCGGTTGGGCGAGGCGCTGGCCAAAGCCCCCGAAGTGGTCGCCGGCCTGCTGGGCTGAGCGCGGCCTTCCATTCCGCCGACGCCGGGCATATTTCGGGGTAGGCGGCGGGCCCTCGTTCGCGGTAGCCTTTTTTGCGCAAACCGGATCCGGGAATTGCTCTCATGGCTCGTGGGACTCAGCCGCAACCATGTTCGGCGACGCGTCAGGCGCGGGCGTCGTGGTGTGCTCTCGAGCCGTGGCTGCGCTCGATCGGCATCGCCCTGTTGCTGAGCGCGGCGACCGCCGGCGCGGCGGCGGCGCAGATCTACGTGGTGGTCGACGCCGACGGCACGCGCCGCTTCACCAACGAGAAGGTGGAGGGCGCCGAGGTTTTTATCGAGACGCACTATTCCCCCGACGGACGGGCGCCTGGAATCGTCCCGTACCGCCGCGAGATCGACGAGGCGGCGCTGCGCGCCGGCGTTGATCCCAAGCTGATCGAGGCGATCATCGCCGCCGAGTCCGCCTTCGACCCCGATGCGCTCTCCAAGAAAGGCGCCCAGGGGCTGATGCAGTTGATGCCGGAGACCGCCGACCGCTTCGGGGTAGCCAACGTGTGGGACCCTCGCCAGAACATCCTCGGCGGCACCGCCTATCTCCGCTGGCTGCTCGAAGAGTTCGAAGGCGACCTGGTGCACGTGCTGGCGGCCTACAACGCCGGTGAGGGGGCGGTCGCACGGCACGGTGGCCTGCCGCCGTATCCCGAGACGCGCGACTATGTCGAGCGGGTGCTGAGCTACTACCGCAGCGTCGGCGGCAACGCTACCCCCGGAACGCAATAGCCCGGGCATTGCATCCCGCATGCCGGGATGCCTATACTGCAAATTGCTTCAGGGGCGAAGCTCGTCTGACCATCATGGGAGGCGCGTCGGGAGACGTGCCAATGAGACTGTCAACGAAACGCCACGGCGCGAGCGCCGTGGCCGCTCTGATTCTTCTTTTCGCCCTTCCCGCAGTCGCTCTCTCCGCCACGCCGCAGGAGCTTTTCGAGCGCGCGGAGACCATGTACCGGCAGCTCGAGGTGGTCGACCCGTCCGGCCAGGCGGCCTCGTGGAGCCGCGTCACCGATGCTTTCAGCGACGTCGCTACGCGCTACCCGGACAGCCCCCTCGCCTCCGAGGCGTTATGGCGGATGTCCTGGATCTACGGCCGCCGCGCCCGCTCAGGCGATGCGGCTGCTGCGGCAAGCGAGCTCGACGTGTACCGCGAGCTTGCGCGTCGTTATCCGTCCAGCCCGCACGCCCCCGAGGCACTCCTGCGGCTCGCCGTCGACGCGGAAGGAGAGGGCGGCACGCGCGCCGCGTCGCTGTACTCGCACCTGCTGCAGAGCTACCCGGCAACGCCGCAGGCCTCGCTGGCGCGCAATCGACTGGGTGAGCTGACCCGCGCCAATCCGGACCTGGCCGCCGGCGACACGGCCGGTACGGCGGAGAGCTCGGCCCCCGGCACGCCCCCTGCGGCGTCCGAGGAGCCGATCCCGAACACAGCGGAGTTGCCGGCTCCCGCGGTCGCAGCCGACGCGGCGGCGGTCGATAGCACCGCGCCCGTCGGTGACGAAAGTTCCTTTGTCGAAGACAGCGAGAATCTCGCCCAACTGACCGGAGTGCGGCACTACAGCGATCGTGCGCATACCCGGGTGGTGCTCGATCTCGACCGTCCCGTGCGGTTCGAGACCGGGGAGGCGCACCAGCCGGATCGCCTGTTCATCGATCTGCAAGGCGTCACCCTTCCGCAGGGGCTGGAGGGTGCGCAGAGTAGCGGCCGCGAGCAGGTCATCGCGGTCGACGGTGACGCTGTTTCGCGCGTGCGGGTAGGCGTCAACCAGCCCGGCATCGTGCGGGTAGTGGTCGACATGAGCAACAGCGCGCCGCACACGCTGTTCACCCTGGATCACAAGGACGGCGAGCCCTTTCGCATCGTCGTCGACGTGCCGACGGCGACGGTGGCATCGCGGGTCAACAGCAAGCGGCGCCCGCCGCAGGACTCCCGTGAGTCGATCTCCGAGCAGCTCGGTCTCGGGGTGCGCCGCGTGGTCATCGACCCGGGGCACGGCGGCACCGACCCCGGCGCCATCGGGCGCAGCGGCGTGACCGAGAAGCAGCTCACGCTGCAGATCGCCCACGCGGTCGCCGAGCGGCTGCGCGCTGCCGGCTACGAGGTGTTGCTGACGCGGGACGAGGACCGCACCGTGAGCCTGCAGGAGCGCACCGACTACGCCAACAGCGTCGATGCGGACCTGTTCATCTCGATCCACATCAACGCGGCGCGCAACCGGCGCCTTCGCGGCTTCGAGACCTACTACCTCAACCTCGCCAACGATCCGACGGCGGCGGAGACCGCTGCCCGCGAGAACTCATCGGGAGCCGGCGCACGTATGGGGGACCTCGACGAGACCCTCGAGCTGATCGTGCAGAACGAGTTCCAGGGCGCTTCCAGCGAGCTTGCTTCGTCGATTCAGGACAGCCTGGTGTTGCACGTGGCGAAGAGCTACCAGGAGGTGCGCGACCTGGGCGTCAAGACGGCGCCGTTCTTCGTCCTCGTGGGCGCCAAGATGCCGGCGGTACTGGTCGAGGCATCGTTCGTCAGCAACGAGGAAGAGGAGTCCTGGCTCAAGACCGACCGCTATCGTTCGCAGCTCGCCGAGGCGATCGAGATCGGCCTGCAAAGCTACGTCGACAAGCGCAAAGTGATGGTCACGAGCAGCCGCTGAGCGGCCGCTCGCGGCGTGATGCCGCGATCGACTGCCGGTCCGGCTATCCTGCCGGTGCCGGCTCGGCAACCTCCGCCGGCCAGTAGCTGGCGCTGAAGCCCGCCGCCTCGCCGATCTCGACGCGCAGCACACGCGCGTGCGGGAGCGCGGCGGCGATCTCCTCGGCGAAGACGCGAGCGACCTCCTCGGCGGTCGGGTTGACCTCGTCGAAGGGCGGCACGTCGTTGAAGCTGCGGCCTTCATGGCGCTCGACCCAGCGGTCGAGGAACTCGCGTGCTGCGGCTGGCGCGTGTGGCTCGTCGCTCTCCAGCCATACCTCGACGCGCCAGTTGTGCGCATGCGCCGGCTCGAGGGTGCCGCGGGCATCGATGCGGATGCGGTGGGTGGCGGGAAACGCTGATCGGACGCTGAAGCGCATGGTCCACCTCGGTTGAAGCACTATGCCTGACTCTATCGTACCCTTGCCGAAGGTCAGGGGCTAAACTGTCCTACGGAGTCTCTTCTGTCGGCCGAGCGAGCGAGGAATCGATGGCCAACGCGTCCCAACCGAGACCGGCGACCTCGCCGATCAGCGGCGAGCGTCCGGATAACTGGACCTTGCCCAATGCGCTGACCGCGCTGCGCATTTTTCTGGTGCCGGTCCTGGTCGTCTTTTTGCTCACCGAGTACAAGCTCGTCGGTCTGGGCGTGTTCATCATTGCTTCGTTGACCGACTGGTTCGACGGCTATCTGGCGCGCACCCGCAAGCAGATCACCACGCTGGGCCAGCTACTCGATCCGATCGCCGACAAGCTGCTGATCACCGGCGCGTTCATCTCCCTGGTCGAGCTCGACCTTGCGCCGGCGTGGATGGTGGTGATCATCATCGGCCGCGAGCTGGCGATCAGCGGGTTGCGCATTGTCGCCGCTGACCAGGGCGTCAAGATTCCCGCATCGCCGCTCGGCAAGTACAAGACCACGGTGCAGATGCTGACGGTCATCCTGCTGATCCTGGGGCCGGAGATCCTCGGCGAGTACTTCTTGCTCGGCGAGGTCGGCCTGTGGCTGGTGGTAGCGTTGTCGCTGCTGTCGGCGGGGCAGTATTTCGCCAATTCCTGGAGGGTTCTCGGCCTCGGGGGCGGCGCCACCTGATGCATCTCGATGCGCACTTTCGCCGGTCCTTCCTGACCGGCCTTCTGATCATCCTGCCTCTCGTCGTGACGGTGTGGCTATTCGGGCTCATACTGCGTCCCGTGCAGCGCTTCGCCACGCCTGCGGTGATGGCGCTGATCAACTGGAGCGGCCTGGGATCGCTGCTCGACCTTCCCGGCGCGGGTGTTGCCGCCGGCCTCATCGGCCTGGTGCTGACCGTGGTGGTGATCTACATCGTCGGGCTGTTGGGCGGAAACTTCATCGGCCGCAGGGCGGTCAAGAAGATGGACGACCTGGCGCTCAGCATCCCGCTGGTCAAGAGCGTGTACGGCTCGGCGCGCCAGCTCATCGAGACCTTCTACAGCAGCGCCGACCGCACCTTCGAGTCGGTCGTGCTGGTGGAATACCCCCGCAAGGGCATTTACACGGTCGGCCTGGTCACGGCGCCCACCGAGGGAGAGCTTCAGGACCGTACGCCCGGGGATATGGTCAACGTCTTCGTGCCGACCACCCCCAACCCGACTTCCGGCGTCCTGATCCTGACGCGGCGTGACGAGCTGGTGTTTCTCGACATGGGGGTGGAGGAAGCGCTGCGCTTCGTGGTCAGCGGCGGCATCGTCTCGCCGCCCCGGCGCGGGCTGCCCGGGGGGACCGCCGGGCCGGCCTGAAGGCTACGGGGGCGGGGTTCCCGGCCCGATCAGGTCGCTACCAGGGGCTCGCCGGGCTTGGCGTTGGCGCCCAGCACCTCGAGCAGCCGCCCGCGCACCTGCTCGGCAATCTCGCCGTATTCGCCCCCGTCGAGTGGAACGCGCCCGCCGGCCATGGTGCCGTGGCCGCCGGCGCGGCCCAAGCCCGCAACGACCTTGCGGATGACCGAGCCGGCGTGGGCATCTTCCTCCGCCGTGCGTAGCGACAGCACCAGGCCGTCGTTGTACTTCCCCATGCAGGCAGCCCAGTCGGCACCCTCGAGACGGAGCAGAAAATCAGCGATCTCGGCCACCATGTCGGGGCTGTCGACCACCCCCAGGTCGGTGACCACAGTGCGGCCGTGTACCCGGGCGTTGTCGATGGCCAGCGAGAAGGCGCGGAAATAGGCGCGCGGTACCCGCGCCCGCTGGATGCGTGCCACCGCTGCCTTGTCGGCGCGCGGCAGCAGGTTGAGGTAGGCCTCCCGATCGGCGTAGCCGGCTTCGCGACCGAGCTCCTGGGTCTCTGATTTGATGGCGTAGAACAGGGCGGTCAGCAGGTTCTCGGACAGCGGGATGCCGGAGGCCTGCACGTACTCGAAGATGATGGTTGCGGTTGCCCCGTAGCCCTCTCGTACGTCGACGAAGCGCGCCTGTTCGAGGCTCCCCCTGCCGGGGTGGTGGTCAATCACCGCGCTCGCCACCCGATCGGCCGGAAACGAGTTGTTGCCGAAGGCCGGCTGGGTGTCGACCAGCGCGATGGTGTCGTACTTCTGCAGGCTTTCGGCGTCGATCTGAACCGGCTCGAGCTCGAGCTCGCGCACCATGGCGCGGTTCTCGGCGCGCCCGATCAGGCCGCCGAAGCCCACCTCGCAGTCGATCTCGTCGAGCTGTCGCAGCAACGAGCAAAGGGCGAAGGCGCTGGCCAGCGCATCGGGGTCGGGGTTGTCGTGGGCCATCACCAGCGCGCGCTGTGCGTCGGCGAAGACCTCGCGCAGCTTTTCCACCCGCTCCTTGGGATCGAGGCGATCTTCGGGGCTCAACGGGACAGCCAGTGGGTCAGCAGGCGAACGCCGAAGCCGGTGCCGCCCTTGGGCTGATAGGGCGTGGCCTTGCTCAGGTAGGAGGTGCCGGCGATGTCCAGGTGCGCCCAGGGTGTATCGCCGACGAAGCGCTTGAGGAACATACCGGCGGTGATCACGCCGGCGTCGCGCCCGGCCGAGTTGCGCACGTTGGCCACCTCCGAGTCGATCAGCTTGTCGTACTCCGGCCACGCCGGCAGACGCCAGAGTCGCTCGCCTGTAGCCTCGCCGGCGGCGAGCAACTCGCCGCCCAGATCGTCATCGCTACTCATCAGCCCGGCGGCAATCGAGCCCAGCGCAACGACGCAGGCGCCGGTGAGGGTGGCGAGGTCGACGATGCGGCCGGGCTGGTAGCGTTTGCGGCCGTAGGCGAGGGCGTCGGCGAGCACCACCCGACCCTCGGCGTCGGTGTTCAACACCTCGATGGTGGTGCCGTCGTAGGAGCGGATGATGTCGGAGGGGCGATAAGCGTTGGCGCTCGGCATGTTCTCCGCCAGGGGGGTGACGCCGACCACCCAGCGCGGCACCTGCAGCTCGGCGAGGCAACGCATTGTCCCGTAGACCGCCGCGGCGCCGCCCATGTCGCCCTTCATGGCGTCCATCTTGAGAGCCGGCTTGAGCGAGATGCCGCCGGTGTCGAAGGTGATGCCCTTGCCGACGAGCATTGTCGGTGGGCCTTCAGCGCCGTCCGGCCGGTGTTCGAGAAGCACCAGGCGCGGCGGAACGGCGGAGCCGTCGCCGACCGCCAGCAGAGCGTTCATGCCGAGCTCGCGCGCCTGCTCCGCGTCGATTACCTCGCAGCCCAGTCCACAGCCCTCGGCCATGGCCACAGCGCGCGCAGCGAGCGCCTCGGGGCGCTTCTCGTTACTCGGCGTGTTGATCAGGTCGCGTGCCCAGCAGGCGGCACGCGCTACCCGCTGGGCGCGCTCGACGGCCGCTTCAACGCTCGCGCCGCTGGCGATGAGCAGCTCCTCCACGTCGACACGGTCCTCGGGAGGGGCCTTGAACTCCTGGTAGCGATACAGCGCCAGCTCGATCGCCTCAGTCGCGGCGGCGGCGAGCTCCTCGTGGTCGATGTCGAGGCCGTCGGGCAAGGGCACCGCGATGTGCCGGTTGCCGCGCGCCTGCGCCTGGGCGGCGCCGGTGGCGACCGCCTGGCGCCATGCCTCGAGGTCGACATCCGCCGCGGGGCCGAGGCCCACGAGCAAGAGCTCCCGTGCCTTGCCGCCGGACGGCGACAGGGCGAGCGCCTGGTTGCGCTTGCCGTTGAAGCCGAGACCGGCGAGGGCGGTGGTGATGATGCCGCCGTAGGCGGCGTCGAGCGCCTCGAACGAGGTCGGTTTGTCGCTGCCCTCGGGGAACGCCAGCAGCAGGGCTTCACTCTCCAGCTCGGTGGCGGGCGCGTTGCTGATGGTGACCTTCATTGCTCCCCTCCGTCGATGCGCGGCACGGTCACACCGGTCTGCGCCTGGTACTTGCCGGAGCGGTCGGCGTACGAGGTCTCGCACTGCTCGTCGCTCTCGAAGAACAGTAGCTGGGCAATGCCCTCATTGGCGTAGATCTTGGCCGGCAGGGGCGTGGTGTTGGAGATCTCGAGCGTCAGGTGCCCCTCCCATTGCGGTTCCAGCGGGGTGACGTTGGTGATGATGCCGCAGCGCGCGTAGGTCGACTTGCCGACGCAGATCACCAGGGTCGAGCGCGGAATGCGGAAGTACTCCATCGAGCGCGCAAGGGCGAAAGAGTTGGGTGGGATGATGCAGATGTCGCCCTTGAAGTCGACGAACGAAGCGGGGTCGAAACGCTTCGGATCGACCACGCTGGTGTTGATGTTCGTGAAGATCTTGAACTCGTCGGCAATGCGGATGTCGTAGCCGTAGGAGGAGACGCCGTAGGAGACGATCCCCTTGCTGACCTGGCCTTCCTCGAAGGGCTCGATCATGCGCTGCTCGAGCGCCATTTTGCGGATCCAATGGTCGGGCTTGATGCTCATCAGGTCTCTTCCGTCAGGATTGTTGTTCGCGTCGCTGCCGCGCGGCGGCGCGCAGTGCCTCCATCCAGGCAAGTGAAACGGCGTGCTCGCCGAGCTTGGTGCGCCCCGCGCCGGGGCCGTGAAAATCGGAGCCCCCGGAGGGTAGCAGCCCGGTGTCGTCGATGAGGCGGCTCAGCTTCTTTCGCGTCGAGGAGCTGTGCTTGGGGTGCTGTATCTCGAAGCCGTCGAGGCCGAGCTCGGCGAGCGCACGAATCTGATCCGGGTGCACCCGGCTGCTCGCCGGATGTGCAAGTATCGCAACTCCCCCGGCGCTGTGCACCACCGCGATGACCTCGGCGGCGTGGAGTGTCGGCTTGGGCACGAAGGCCGGCCGCCCGACGCCGATGAAGCGATGGAATGCCTCGTCGACCGTGCGGGTGGCGCCGTGCTCGACGATCGCCTGGGCGATGTGCGGTCGGCCGATGGCGCCGCGCGAAGACGCCGCTTCGACGTCGCAGAGGTCGACGGCTACGCCGAGATCGTTGAGGCGCTCGACGATATCGCCGGCGCGCTCGCGGCGGAACGCGCGCGAGCGGTGCGTCGACGCTACCAACTGCGCGTTCTCGTCGTCGATGAAAAGGCCGAGAATGTGCATCTCGCGCTCTTCGAAGTTGCTCGAGAACTCCACCCCGGGAACGATCTCGAGGTCGTGCGCCGCCGCTGCCGCGCGTGCCGGTGCAACTCCCTCGACGATGTCGTGATCAGTGATGGCGAGCGCCGCGAGCCCCGCGCGTACGGCCTCGTCGACGAGCTGCTCGGGGCGCAGCGTTCCGTCGGAGAACGTAGTGTGGGCGTGCAGTTCGGCCTTCCGGACAGGGAGAATGGGGCGCCTCCGATGGTGCGAGGGATTTCGACCTATAATAGCCCGAGAGTGGCGTGGAGTTGTCGTTTCGCGCCCCACGGCGTGCGACGCGCCGGACGTTTCGCCTGTCAACCCGGATGGAGGCCCGCTTGGAGTTTGTCATCAGCGAGGAGCAGCGGTTGGTCGCCGAGACGGTGCGGGAGTTCGCCCGCGACGTGATCCAGCCGAACGTGCGCGAGTGGGACGAGGCCCAGACCTTTCCCGATGAAGTCATGCAGCAGATCGCCGACCTGGGCTTCCTCGGTGGTTTCGTGCCCGAGGAATACGGCGGTGCCGGCCTCAGCACGGTCGAGTACGCAACGGTCATCGAGGAGATGGCACGCATTGACCCGTCGGTCACCCTGAGCGTGGCGGCGCACAACTCGCTGTGCACCGGCCACGTGCTGATGGCGGGCAACGAGGAGCAGAAGCGCCGCTGGCTGCCCAAGCTGGCGACCGGCGAATGGATCGGCGCATGGGGCCTGACCGAGCCGCAGGCAGGCTCCGATGCCGCCGGCACGCGCGCCACCGCGGAGTGGGACGAGGGTCGCTCGGCCTGGGTGATCAACGGCGTCAAGACCTTCAACACCAACGGCAAGCGGGCCGCGCTTGCCGTCGTGCACGCAGTGACCAGCCCGGACAAGGGCAACCGGGGCATCAGCGCGTTCGGTGTCGAGACCGATCGCCCGGGCTTCCAGGTGGGCCGCAAGGAGGACAAGCTCGGTTGCCGTGCCTCTGACACCGTCGAGCTCATCCTGGAGAACGTCGAGGTGCCGGCCGACAACCTCATCGGTGAGCGCGACGAGGGCTTCGTGGACGCCCTGCGCGTGCTCGATGCCGGGCGCATCAGCATCGCCGCGCTATCGGTAGGCCTGGCGCAGGGCGCGCTCGACGCGTGCCGCGGTTACGTGCGTGAGCGTCATCAGTTCGGCCGTGCCATCGGCAGCTTTCCGGCGATCCAGGCGAAGCTGGTCAAGATGGCGACCGAGATCCAGGCGGCGCGCTGTCTGATGTGGAAGGCGGCGGCACTCAAGGACGCCGGCGAGGATTACAAGCAGGCCGCGTCGATGGCCAAGCTGTACGCCTCGGAGACCGCTGTGCGCACCTCCGAGCAGGCGGTGCAGGTCTTCGGC
>JASFRZ010000014.1:0-23338 GCA_050114655.1 Acidobacteriota bacterium | reverse complement strand
GCCTTCTCGGGCTGCGTCACTTCGACGTCCAGGTGATCGGCGGCTGGATCATGCTCGAGGGCATGGTGGCCGAGATGCAGACCGGTGAGGGGAAGACGTTGACCGCCAATCTCCCGGCCGCCGCCGTCGCCCTGTCCGGATCGCCCGTGCACGTGGTGTCGGTCAACGACTATCTCGTCAAGCGCGACGCCGAGATGCTGGCACCGGTGTACGCCGCCCTCGGGCTGAGCGTCGGCGTGATCCAGGAGGACATGCAGCCGGTCGACCGGCGCGCCGCCTACGCCTGTGACATCACCTACGTGTCCAATAAACAGATCACCTTCGACTACCTGCGCGACCGGCTGGCGATGGGCCGCCACCTGAACGAGCTGCGGCTCCGCCTGGAGCGCTTGCACGCGCCCGCGCCCCGGCTCTCGGAGCTGGTGCTGCGCGGGCTGCATTTTGCCATCATCGACGAGATCGACAGCGTGCTGGTCGACGAGGCGCGCACGCCGCTGATCATCTCGCGCGATGTCGGCGCGGACGACGACATCGAGGTCTACGAGCAGGCGCTGGAGCTCGCCGGAGGCCTCGAGGAGGACGTCGACTTCGAATTGTTGCGCTACCAGCGAACGGTAGAGATGACCGATCAGGGCCTCGAGACGCTCGAGGAGCGGGCCGTCCCGCTGGGGGGCGTGTGGTCGAGCGCGCTGTACCGCGAAGAACTCTGCACCCAGGCGCTCAGCGCCTTGCATCTGTTCCACCGCGACACCCACTACCTGGTGGTCGATGACAAGGTGCAGATCGTCGACGAGTTCACTGGCCGCATCATGGCCGACCGCTCCTGGCAGCGCGGCCTGCACCAGATGCTCGAGGTCAAGGAAGGCGCCTCCCTGACGGGGGAGAAAGAGACGCTGGCGCGCATCAGCTACCAGAAGTTCTTCCGCCGCTACCTGCGCCTCGCCGGAATGACCGGAACGGCACGCGAGATTCGCGGCGAGTTATGGTCGATCTACGGTCTCCCGGTGGCACGCGTCCCGACGAACAAGCCGGACCAGAAGACCGCTTACCCGGCGCGGGTTTTCGCCACCAAGGCGGACAAATACGCCGCCATCCTGGAGCGGGTCCGCCAGCTCAACGCCACCGGCCGGCCGGTGCTGGTCGGCACCCGATCCGTGGCGACTTCCGAGGACCTGTCGAGGATCTTCACCGAGGCGGGGCTCGAGCACCAGGTTCTCAATGCGCGCCAGAACAAGGAAGAGGCGGAGGTCGTATCACGCGCCGGCGAGTTGGGTCGCATCACCGTCGCCACCAACATGGCCGGGCGCGGCACCGACATCGTATTGGAACCCGGAGTCGCCGAGCTCGGCGGGCTGCACGTGATTGCCACCGAGTTTCACCAGGCACGCCGCATCGATCGGCAGCTTTTCGGTCGCTGCGGGCGCCAGGGCGACCCGGGAAGCTACGAGACCATGGCGTCTCTGGAGGACGATCTCGCGGTCGAGATGGGACCGAGAGTCGCCGATCTGATGCGCAGCGTGTGGCGGGACGAAAGCGCTATCCACACGCGCATCGGCAGTGCGATGATGCGAAACTGGCAGCGAACCATCGAGGCGCGCCACGCGCGCACACGGCGACAGCTCGTCAGGCTCGATGAGCAGCTTGGTAAGGCATTGGCATTCACCGGACAACCTGAATGAGCCCGAAATGACACACCTCAAGACAACCTACTTTGCCGTCGCGGCGCTCATTGCGCTCGCCGCGGCCCAGATCCCTTCCGCAGATGCGCAACAGGCGCCCGCCGACGTCCGGGAGATCGAGCTCAACGGCGTCATCCAACCTTCACAGGTGGTCGACGTGAGCGGCGGCGTGCTCGCCGGCGTACTGGAAGAGATCCTGGTCGACCGCGGCGACGACGTCCAGGAAGGGGAGCTGCTGGCGATACTCGATTCGCGCCTCGACGAGGCCAACCTCAAGGTGGCGCAGGCGCGCGTCGACCTCGTCGCCGCACTGGAGGCGAGCCTGGCGGCGCGCGACTACTACGCCGACGCGTATGAGCGCGCGCAGTCCCTCTTCGAGGAGGGCGTCCTGTCGACCGAGCTACGCGATCAGGCCGAAGAGGAAGCGCTACTCGCGGAGAGTCGCTGGCGCGTCGAGCAGGAGTCCCACACGCTGTACCGCATGCAACTGGAACAGGCCAAGGTCGCGCTCGAAATGCGTCGCATCGTCAGCCCGCTGTCCGGTGTGGTCGTCGATCGCATGGTCGACCCCGGCGAGTTCGTCGGCCAGGCCACCCTGTTGAGCATCGCCCAGCTCGACCCTCTGTATGTCGAGGTGGTCGCACCCGCAGCGCTGTACGGATCGATTCGCATCGGCTCGGACGCTACCGTCGTGCCGGGCGACCCGGTGGGCGGCAGCTACATGGCCAAGGTCAGCGTGGTCGACAAGGTGCTCGATGCCGCCAGCAACACCTTCCGCGTCCGATTGGAGCTACCCAATCCCGGAAACCAGGTACCCGCGGGACTGCGCGCACGCGTGCTCTTGCGTCTGCAGTAGCAACCATCCGGAGCGTGACATCGACCCGCTCGACGAGCGGGCGTGATCTTGGGCTAACCTCCGGCGCGTCGACCGGAGGTCCCATCGAGCGCCGCGGAGGTGCCGTCAGGGTTGGTCCGTGCACGCAGCCGCCCCTGCGCATCGCGGAGCTCGGCGGCATCGCCCTGATCGTCCCACACCTCGCGCGAGGTCCACAGATAGACCTGGGGCAGCAGGCTGCGCGCGCCCTCTCCGGAGGTGAGCGTCACCGTCTTGCCGGCACCCAGCCGGAAGAAGCGAAAGGTGAAGCTCTCGCCACCGACCATGCTGGCAAGCGTCCAGCCGTTGAGGTCGAGCTCGGCGTCGGAGGTGTTGGTGATGTGCACTTCCTCGACCAGCGGGTCGACCTCCAGCTTCACGCTGGCTAACTCCGCCGCGGTGAGGGGGGCGTCTTCGTCGCTGAGCGCCACGTCGAAGGTCCACCGCTGCCCCTGCATGGCCGTCTCTTCCGGAACCGCCCCATCGTTGGTGAACTCACCGCGCGCCCCCGCCGCAAGAACAACGAAACGCTCGTTGCTGAACACGATCTCACCGGCGGCATCGCGCAGGTGCGCCGTTACCTTCGCGCGTACCGGCTGCTCATTGGGATTGGTCAAGTCGGTGGTCCAGGTGAAGCCGACCCGCCCGTTGGACCGCGACGTCCATGCAACCCTGCTGTCGATCACCGTCGGCGGAACCACGTCCGGCTCCGGCAGCGGCGCCACGGCGCGCTCGGACGGCGGCGCCGGCTCGGGCTCAGCGGTCATGGTAGCCGGATCGACGGGCTCGGGATCCGTGTAAACCCGCGCGCGAATCGGGGTCAACACCTCGGACCTGCCGCAGCGCTCGCCGTCGCCCGCCACCAGCCGATAGTCGTTGCAGATAGCCGCCACGACCCGCTCCGCATCGCTGCGCGCGATTCCCTCGTAGAGCCAGCGGTCGAGGCCGCCGTTGAAGCTGCAGGCGCCGTTGTTGGTGCGGTCGGTGCGGCTGCCGTCACGACAGATTGCCCCGATCTTGTCGCCACGCTCGACGATCATGGCGCCCTCCATCATGTCGCCGAACGTCGGCGGCACGGTCGAGGTGGGCGGCTTCTCGGTGAAAGCGACATTCTCCCCGTCGACGTACACCACCATCGGCTCGGTCTCGGAGACCGGCTCGAGGTCGCCGTACGCCAGGAAGGTCGTGTTCGGGGCGGCGTAGACGCGCAGGTCGTCGATCAGCTCGCCGAGTGGATAGGTGCCGGGAACCGACACCGCGACCACGCGCCGGTTGCCGACCTCGCCGTTGAAGATCGTCTTGAAATCCTGGGCCGCCGCCGGAGGCACGAACGCCAGAGCGCACAGCAGCGCCGCCAGTGCGACCTTCTTCACGCTCATCGATTCGCCTCCCTGTACATCGTTCCGCTGGCTGCGACCAGCCGACAGCAATTGGCTCCGGGCTTCCAGATACACGATTCTAGCAGGCCGCGGCCATCAACCATCGCCCTTTCACCGCGGTGCACCACGGGCGTGGCGTCCGGTTACACTCATGGCTTCGTGCTCGCGGCGCGCGCATTCCGCCGCCGGGGCCGCAACAGAGGTGAGGATCGAACATGGACTGGGCCCGCGCCCGCGCGCTCTTCCCCGCGCTCGAAGAAAACGTCTACCTCAACACCGCCGGCGGCGGACCGATCTCCGAGCGCGCCGCGGCGGCGGGATGCGGCTACTACGAGCAGTCGCTGCGCGACGGCGACGTCCACTGGAACGAGTGGCTCGAGCGGGTCGAAGCTGTGCGCCGCCAGGTGGCGCGGTTCATCAACGCCCGCCCCGCCGACGTAGCCTTCACTGCCAACGCCTCGACCGGCCTGAACATCGCTGCCCACATGTTGCGGGATCGGGGCCGGGTCCTCGCTGTGGCCGACGAGTTTCCCTCCTGCACCCTGCCCTTCCTTCAGCTCGGTTTCGAGGTCGATTTCGTGCCCACCGATCGCGACGGTCGCGTGGGCATCCGCGACCTCGCCGCGGCTTGCTCGGACGACACCGCCATACTGACGATCAGCTTCGTGCAGTACAAGTCGGGCTTCCGCAACGACATGGCGAGGCTGGGCGAGTTCTGCAAGGAGCGCGGCCTGAACCTGGTCGTCGACGCGACGCAGGGCTTCGGCGCCTTCCCGCTGGACGTCAGCGCGAACGCGGCGGACTTCCTCGTCGCCTCCGGATACAAGTGGGCCAACGCCGGATACAGCATCGCTGTGCTGTACGTGAGCGGACGGTTCCTGCAGCCCGAGCTGTTCCCCATGGTCGGCTGGCGCAGCCCGCGCGAGCCGTACGCGCTGCGCTATGACGAGCTCGACATTCCCGAGCGCGCCGCGGTGCTCGAGCAGGGCCATCCGCCGTTCGCCGGGACCTTCGCGCTGGGCGCTGCGCTCGAGCTCACCCAGGAGCTCGGCGTCCAGAAGATCGGTCGGCGCATCGTGGAGCTGACCCGCTACCTGCACGAGCGCCTCGATGCCGCCGGCATCTGGGTGCTGTCGACGCGCGAGGAAGCACACCTTTCCGGGATCACCATCGCCGCGGCCGACGACCCGCCGGCGACGGTGCAGCGGTTGCGCGAGCAGGGGATCGTCGTTTCGACGCGGGGTGAGGGCGTGCGCGTCTCGCTGCACTACTACAACAACCGGGACGATATCGATCGCTTCGTCACCGCGCTCGCCGCGTCGTAGCCTGCTGATCGGGAGTTCGGACCAGCTCAGCCGGCGAGCTCGCGCTGCCAGGCCGTGAACGCCACCTCGTAGTAGCGCGGCGAGAACATGAACCACTCGCCCAGGCTCTCCGGAACGCTGTATTCAGCCGCCCCTTCGGCCGGCGTCAGACCGCGCTCGATAGCGGCGCGCGCCGCCTCGCCGACGTCCTCGATCAGCTCGACGTAGCGCTGCGTCTCGGCGTGCTCGGCGAGCGCGCCGTGTCCGGGAACGTAGATGGCGTTCGAGTCGGCGAACAGCTCCTTGCACGCCGTGGCCAGGCGCGTCGGGATGGCGTCGACGTAGTTGGGGAACATGCCGTTCCACATCAGGTCCCCGCAGAACACGACGCGCGGGTCTTCCACCTTCACCGACAGGTCGCTCGGTGTGTGACCGCCGCGCGCGCGCACCGTCACCACCCGGCCGCCGAGGTCGACGCGCAGGGGCTCGCCCGACTCCGGCACCAGTGCCTCGTCGACGAGCGTCACCACGGGCGACTCCGCACCGCCGGTGTCGCGCCCGCGCAGCGAATCCTCGAGCAGCGCGCGGGTTGTCGCCGTGTGCAGCACCAGCGGCAGGTCGGCATCGTTGCGGTAACCGGCCAGGCCTCCGGAGTGATCGCTGTGGTAGTGGGTCAACACCACGTGACTGGGCCGGCTGCCGGTGAGCTGGCGCGCCTGCATCGCCATCCACTGCGCTCCCTCGACCGAGGCGAAGCCTTCGATCACCAGCACGCCGTTGCTGCCGGCGACGATGCCGCCGTTGGAGAGCGTGGTGCGTGCCTGCAGCGGCGTAGACACCAGCGCCCAGACGCCGTCGGCGAGACGCTCCAGGCGGCCGAACGGCTGCTCGCGAACCACCTCTCCGAGCTGCGCGACGGCGAAGCCGCGACGCGCCTCGGCGGTGGCCGCTTCCAGCGAAGCGAGCAGGTGGCCGGCGCACCCGAAGGAGCCGGCGAACAGTGATCGGCGGGAGAAGGAATCGCTCATGGAATCGACAGCCGGTACGGAATCGTCAGAGACACGGAGGGTCGTCGGTCGCGCCGAGCGCGCCCGGGCATGGTACGACAGCACCCGCCGGCAAGCGAATTCCCCGCCCCGCCGGAGCGAGCCTCAGGGATCCCGGTCGGCAAACGCGAACACGTGGCGGTGGCCGCGCACGATGAACGTATCGTCGACGATGGCCGGCGTCGCGAAGACCACCTCACCGACATCATTGTCGGCGAGCAGCTCCGCCCGGCTGCCGGCAGCGAGGACGAAGACCTCGCCGTCTTCGCTGGCGAAGTAGAGCCGGCCGCCAGCTGCGACCGGGGACGCGCTGAAGGTCGCCGAGCGCCCGCCGATGCGTAGCCGGTTGACTCGCTTACCGCTGTCGAGGTCGTAGATGGTCAGGATCCCGTTGTCGGCGCACACGTACAGCAGCCCGTCGTAGACGATCGGCGTGACGACGTGCGGCGAGGCGTTGTTGTGCCATGCCAGCTCCGCCGGGCTCGCCTCGTCGGGACTGAGCGTGCCGCGCGCGGCGGACCGCAGGGCGAAGAACCGAGACCGCAGGTGGCTATCCCCTCCCCCCAGCAGGATCAGGTCTCCGGCCACCAGCGGGGCGGGGATCTTCACCCCGGCACCGTCGGGCAGTCGCCACAGCTCGGTGCCATCCCTCGCCGCGTACCCTGCGTAGTCGGTGCCGCTCACCACCACTTGGGCATCGGGGCCTTCGCCGACGACCGTTGGCGTGCTCCACGAGGTGTCCTGCTCACGCGGAACCCGCCAGACCGGATCGCCGTCGCCGGCGCGAAAGGCGGCGAGAAACGACTGGTTCTGCGTGTCGGCCTGCACGATGACGAGGCCGTCGTGCAGAACCGGCGAGCTGGCAAAGCCCCAGTGCGAGTCGGGGTACGGCGTGTAGCCGCCGTCGAGTACTCCCAGATCGCGACTCCACAGCAGGTTGCCGTCGAGGTCGAGGGCGTACAGTCCCTCGGAGCCAAACGACACCACCAGCACGCGTCCGTCGGTCGCCGGCGTGGGGTTGGCGTAGCTGCCCTTGACATGGCGCGGCGCCCGCGGCACGCCTTCGTGCAGCGCGCGCTGCCACAGCACGGCGCCGTCCGCGAGCGAGAGGCAGTAGACCCGCCACGACTGGGCCGACATGTCTGCGGCCGAGGCGATGGTCTGCGTGCGACCGTGGACGAACTCCGCCGCGCTGTCGCTCGATACCGCGGTGGTGACGAACACGCGCCCGCCCCATACCACCGGACTCGAATGCCCGACGCCGGGGATCTCCACCCTCCAGCGCACGTTGTCACCGTCCGCGAGGTCCCAGCTCAGCGGCGGATCGGCCCCCTCGGCAACGCCGGAGGCACGCGGGCCGCGAAACGAGGGCCACTCGTTCCGCGGCACCGGTACCGCATTCAGGATCGTCCCCGCTAGCAGGGTCACAAGCGCGAGCGCCCGGCGGCCGCGCATCACTCCGAGCCGCCTGCCTCGGGCCGGCGCCACAAAACCTCGTCGAGCGCCTCGTTGATATGAGCCTCCAGCGTGCGCGCGTTCCACCACGGCAAGGCCTCACCGTCGAACGTGACGATGCGCTCATGGGGCCAGGCGATACCGTCGATCGAGCGGTAGTCGGAAAGCAGATAGGTGAGCTTGCCCCAGTTGCCCTCGGGGCCTCGGTCGACGAACGTCAGGCTCGCCGGCAGCCCGGTGGAGGGCTCGATTCCCAGGGTCCAGCGGTAGTCGTCGAGCTCGACCTCGACCTGCTCGACCATGCCGGCGTCGCCGCGCCCGCGCGCGGCGGCGACGAAGCGATCGTGGTTGCGCATCCGCAAGATGTAGAGCGGATTGGTGATCACCATCTCCTTGCCGAAGTTCTCCGCCTGTGCCGGGCTGTAGACACCATTCAGCGCGGCGCGCTGCCACCAGGCGCCGTCCTGCGACCACACCTGCGCGAACACGCCGTCCGCAATGGACTGCTCCCTTCGCATCCGCTGGTGCGCGAGGTCGAGAATGACGGTGCGTTCCGCGTCCACCAGTCCGTCCGGACCCGGGCGCTTGACGGCATACCGCTCGACGAAGCTTTGCAGGCCGTCGATGGCCTCGGCGCCACCCATCGCCTGCAGCATCAGGGCGACGAGCTCCTCGCCTCGCTGCAGCTCCTCTACCGATGCCGTCTCCCCCAACGACGGCGGTGCGGCCGGCTCGATGAACTTCTCCGGCGCCCCTTCGAAGATCCGCACGCATTCGTCGGAAGCGAAGATGTAGATGCGCCCGTCGTAGACGGTGTAAAGCTCCTGGTCGCCGCCGGTGGTGCGGCCGAGGCGGGCGCACAGGTTGCCCATCTGGATGCCGTAGCGCTCGGGATCGCTGCTGAAAAGGTCGCGGTTGGCGACGCTGACGAACAGGTATTCGAGCCCGTTGTACTGCGCCGTGATGTCGCCGTCGCCGAGCACTTCCTTGCCACCGATCAGCTCGATCGGATCGAATCCGAGCAGCGCCTCTTCATTGGTTTGCTCCTGCTGCGCCACGATCGGGGCAGCGGGCAACATGGCGACGGCGGTGAGCAGCGCGACGGTGATCAGGCCGCGGGTCTTCGCGGTACATCTCATGCGGACCTCCAGTTCGTGGGGAGCCGGAGTCAAAGCGGACGCGCCGATCGCCGGCGCGCGGTCGTCGTCAGTCGCAGCGCAAGGTCGCCACCGGATCGATCGAAGTGGCGCGGCGTGCCGGTAACAGGCTCGCCACGACAGTAGCGACCAACAACACCAGCGCGACGCTGGCAAAGGTGAGCGGATCGGTCGGCCGGGTCTCGAATAGGCGCGGTGCGACCATGCCGCCGAGCCACAGCGCGCCCAGCGCTCCGGCGACCAGGCCGATCACCACCATCGCCAGGCCTTGCCACAGCACCATGCCGACAACCTGTCCGCGGCGCGCCCCGAGCGCCACGCGGATACCGATCTCGTGGCGGCGCAGGCCGACAGAGTGCGCCACGACGCCGCCGATGCCGACCACCGTGATCAGCAAGGCGAGACCGGCGAACAGGCTCAGCAAGGTAGCGATCAACCGCGGCGTCGCCATCGACGCCGAGCGCAGCCGCGAATAGGTTTGGAAGTCGTGCACCGATTGCTGCGGCGCGACGCGGGCGAGGGTCTGCTGGATGAACGCGCTCATCGTCTGCGCGTCAGCGCTGGTCCGCACCAGCAGCTGGCCGGCGCCGCCGAACGAGCGGTAGGAGCTGAACAGCGCCGCCGGCGCCGCGCGCTCGAGACCGAGGTGTTTGGCATCGGCCACCACGCCGACCACCGTGTGCCACACCCAGTCGCGGCCGTCGCTGTCGGGCGCGGGGATGGCGATGCGCCGCCCGATCGGGCTGCTGTCCGGCCAGTAGCGCCGTGCAGCCGCCGCGCTCAGCAGGGCGGCGGGCGGACCGATGCCATCGAGCTCCGCCGGCGTGAGCATGCGCCCTTCCAGCAAGGCGATGCCGAGGGTATCGAAATACTCGGCGCTGACGCCGATGGGGACCAGCTCGATCGGCCAGCCGCGCTGCAGCTCGCCGGCCGAGTCTTTCTGCTCCGTCGGGCCGACCGCCTCGTCGAGCCCGGGCGGCGGCTCATCGACCTGATACACCCCTTCGCCGAACAGCGAACCGGAAAACGGCACGGAGCTCGACACCGCGACCTTCACCACGCCCGGGCCGCCCTCCATGGCACGGAGCAAGCGACTGTACATGTCGATGCGGTCCTTCGCCGTCTCGTAGGCGGTCCAGTTGGGGTAGACATTGGCCGTCAACACGTTCTCGTAGGCGAAGCCGGTATCGACACGCGCCAGCTTCATCAGGCTGCGCACCATCAGGCCCGCGCCGATCAACAGGACGAAGCTGAGTGCCACCTGCGCGACGATCAGGCCGGAGCGCAACCGCAGCGCCCGTTTTCCCACCGTCGCGTGCGGCCCGCCGCCTTCGCGCAGGGTCAGTGCCGCATCCGCGCGATGCCATAACGCCGGCAGCACACCGAACAGGATTCCGGTGGCGGCGGCTACGACGAGCGTGAACACAAGCACCGAGCCGTTGATGCGGATGTCGTCGGTGCGCGCGGTGAGGCGGGCGGCGAAGTCCACGAGCAGGCCGAGACCGGCGCCGGCGAACAGCAGGCCGAGGGCGCCGCCGCACAGCGACAGCAGTGTGCTTTCGGTGACGAGCTGACGCAGCAGGCGCCCACGGCCGGCGCCCATCGCCGCGCGCAACGCGAGCTCCCGCTCACGCCGCATCACCCGCGCCACCATCAGGTTGGCGGCGTTGGCGCAGGCCACCGCGAGCACGAGAACGACGATGCCCTGCAGGATGAGCAGCATCGGACGGGCATTCTCGGTCAGCACCTCCTGCAGGCCGCGCGCCCGCACCGTGTAGCCCGAATCCGCGTAGTAGTCGACGTTGCGTGCCGCCATCGCGCCCGTCAGCCGGTCGACCTCGTCGGCCGCCCGAACCGCGTCGACCCCGGGGTTGCGCCGACCGAACACCCGCAGGAGCCGGAAGGCGCCCCGATCCTCCACCATCTCCTCTTCCCCGCGGGCGCGGAACGGACACGCCGAGGTCGGCATGTAGACGTCGTTGTAGCGCGGGTACTGCGGCAGCGGCGGCAACACCCCGATGACGCGATGCGGCCGGTCGTTCATCTCGAACACGCTGCCGACTACCGCGGGATCGGCGTCGAACTCCTCGCGCCAGTAACGATCGGACAGCACCAGGACCGCCTCGGCGTCGGGGCCTTCGTCGCTCGGCAGGAAGGTGCGCCCGAGCGCCGCGCGCACGTCCAGCACGTCGAAGAAATCGTGCGACACCACGCCGGTGCTGACGTTGCTGGGATAACCGTGCCCCAGCAACGTGAATTCCATGCCGTGGTACTCGACCAGCTCGACGCCCTCGGCGGCCGCGTCGAGCTCGTAGAACTCCTTGATGGAGAAGTTGATCGGCTCCTCCCGGATTCCCGGAACATGAGCCTCCAGCAGGGTCAGCCGATCGCCCTGCGGATACGGCAGCGGCGCCAGCAGGACGCCGTTGACCACGCTGAAGATGGCGGTATTGGCGCCGATGCCGAGCGCCAGCGTGATGATGATCAGAGCGGCGAAGCCCTTGGTCTTGGCGAGCATGCGCGCGGCGTACGACAGGTCCTGCAGCACGCCGTCGATCAGATTGACGCGGCGCTCGTCGCGGCACTCTTCCTTGAACTTCTCCACGCCGCCGAAGCGCCGCAACGCCTCGGTGCGCGCCGCCGCCGGTTCCCAGCCCTGCTCGACAAGCTGGGCGATCTGCTGCTCGAGGTGGAAGCGCAGCTCGTCGTCGAGCTCGTCGTCGAGCCGATCGCGCCGCAGCAGCGCGTCAACCTTTCTGCGCAGAACGTCGAAGAGGTTCATGGTCAGTGTGGGTCAGTCGGCTTTCAACGCGATGATCGGATCCACGGCGGTTGCGCGTCGCGCCGGGATCCAGCAGGCCAGCGCCGCCGCCGCCAGGAAACCCAGCGCGACCACCGCGAAGGTGAGCGGATCGGTCGGCTCGGTGTCATAGAGCAGGCCCTCCAGAACGCGACTCAGCGACAGGGCTCCGAGGATGCCGATCGCGATGCCCACGGCAACCAGTGCCAGCCCGTTCTTCAGCACCATGCCCATGACCTCGGCGCCGCGCGCGCCGAGCGCCAGGCGAATGCCGAACTCGCTGGTCCGCTGGCTGACCGAGGTGGCGATCACGCCAGTGATGCCGGCCATGGTGATCACCAGCGCGAGCCCGCCGAACAGGCCGAGCAGCGCCGCGGTCAAACGCGGCGTCGACACGGACTCGGAGCGCAACGCCTCCATCGTCTGGAAGTTCTCCACCGGCTGGTCGGGATCGAAGCTGTGCACCGCCTCGCGCACCACGCCGGCGATCTCCATCGGATTGCCGGTGGTACGCACCAGCAGGCGCCCGCCCATCGGTTCCTGGTCGAAGAGCTGGTAAAGCACCTCCGAATAGCCGCGGTCGAGACCGTAGTCGTGCACGTCGGCAACCACGCCGACGATCTCGATCCAGTAATCGCCGCCGTTCCAGGACACGCGCCTGCCGATCGGGTTGGTGTCCGGAAAGTGGTGCTTGACGAACGACTCGCTCACTACGCCGACCATGGCGGAGTCCATGTGGTCAGTGGACGCGAAGGTACGCCCGAGCATCAGCGGGATGCCTGCGGTCTCGAAGTAGTCGCGTGTCACCACACGCATGTCGAACGTCGGGCGGGCACCCGGGTCCTCGTATTCCTGACCTTCGACGGCGATGCGCATCATCATCGGGTTGGCACCAGAGAGCGGGAAGTTGCTGGCCACCGCCGCCGAGACGATGCCGGGGCGTCCTTCGAGGTTGTCGAGGATGGCGTTGAAGAGCGCGACTCCGTCCTCCTGGGTCTGATATTTGGTCCAGTTGGGGAACACCTCGGCAGTCAGCACCTGCTCGGCGCTGAAGCCGGGGTCGACGCGGCTGAGCTTCAGGAAGCTGGCCAGCAACAACCCGGCGCCGATCAGCAGGACGAATGAGACCGCCACCTGGGCCACCACGAGAGCGCCGCGCAGGCGCATGCGGCCGCCGCTTTCGGTGCTCTGGCCGCCGCCGTCCTTCAGCGACACGATGAGATCGTCGCGTGTCGACAGCGCCGGCGTGATGCCGAAGGCGAGGCCGGTGAGCATCGCCACGCCGAACGAGAAGGCGAGCACCCAACCGTCGATGGTGATCGACTGCGTGCGTGGGGTGAACTGCGCGACGAACGACGTCAGCATGCCCAATCCGTTCCAGGCGAACAGCAAGCCGACCAGTCCGCCCGCCAGCGACAGCAGCACGCTCTCGGTCAACAGCTGGCGGATCAGGCGACCCCGTCCCGCCCCCATCGCGGCGCGCACGGCGAGCTCGCGCCCGCGGCGCATCATGCGCGAGACCATCAGGTTGGCAACGTTGGCGCAGGCGGTCAGCAGGACCAGACCGGAGGTCGCCAGCAGGATCAGCAGCATCGGCCGCGCGTTGCGAGTGAGCTCCTCGAACAGCGGCACGGTGGAGGTGCTGAACTCCATCTCCGGCGTGTAGACCGTCGGGTACTCTCCGACAAAGCGTGCGGCGACACCCGCCATCTCGACGGCGACATCCTGCTGCGTATGGCCCTCCCCCACCCGGCCGAAGGCGGTGAGCGAGCCGAAGGCGCGGCGGTTCTCGTGCATCGTCTCCTGCGCGCGGCCGCGGAACGGGCAGGCGACCGTGGGCATGTAGACGTCGTTGTAGCGCGGGTACTGCGGCACCGGCGGCAACACGCCGACGACGGTGTGCGGCTTGTCGTTCATCTCGAACACCTGACCGACGATGTCGGGGTCGCCGCCGAAGCGCTGCTGCCAGTATTCGTTGCTGAGAATCAGAACCGCCTCGGCGCCGAGCTGATCGTCGGCCGGCTGGAAGGTGCGACCGAGGATCGGCGTGACGCCGAGGACGTCAAAGAAGTTGTGCGATACGACGCCGGTCAGCACACGATCGGGCTCACCGCGGTTGAGCAGGGTAAACGACATCGAGTGATACTCGACGACGCCGTCGAGGCTGGTCATCTGCGCGCGGTAGTCCATCACCTCGGGGATCGACAGGTTCACCTGTTCGATGCCCCGCCCGGGTGCGCTCTGGCGCAGCAGCACGAGGTCGCTGCCGTCGTTGTAGGGCAGCGGCTGCAGCAACACCGCGTTGATCACGCTGAAGATTGCGGTGTTGGCGCCGATCCCCAGCGCCAGGGTGAGAATCGCCAGCGCGCTGAACGCGGGGTTCTTGCGCAGCGTGCGCAGGCCGAAGCTGAGGTCCTGAAACAGGTTGTCCAAGGTGCCCATGTTGCTGATCCTCGGGGGGAGCCGAGTCATCGATTGACCGGGACGGCGTGCCCGCACCGCCCGGCGAGGTGGTTACACGGTTTGCATCACTCGCGCTACCGCAGCCGACAGCCGTTCCCAGTTCTGCGCCTCCGCCGCAAGGTGCGACGCCCCGGTGCCGGTCAGCGCGTAGTACTTGGCGCGGCGGTTGTTCTCGGAGGTGCCCCACTCGGCACGGATCCAGCCCTGCCTCTCGAGGCGGTGGAGCGCCGGGTACAGCGAGCCCTGGTTGATCTGCAATACCTCTTCGGAGATCTCCTGGATGCGCTGCGAGATCCCCCAGCCGTGACTGGCGCCCGACTCCAGCACCTTGAGGATCAACATGTCCAGGGTCCCCTGCAGAAGGTCCGACTTTTCCTTGATCATTCGCCACTCCTCTAGACGGTCGACAAGAGCGTAGGGGCCTTCTTGTAGATTGTCAAGGGGAGAGCTCCGGCTGTGTCCACCCGCCGACTTCGATAAGATCGCCGGGTCCTCCCGTCGCACCGTCCGGGCCGGAGCCCCGTCGTGACGCCTTCGATCAACCTGTTCACCCTGAAGATCCTGTCGGCGGTGGCGATCATCGTCGTCGGCCTGATCGGCGGCATGATCCCGATCGTCGCCCGGCGGTCCGAGAACAGCCGCCGCTTCTTCTCGCTCGGCAACGCGTTCGCCGGCGGGGTCTTCCTCGGCGCCGGCCTCATCCACCTGCTGCCCGACGGCACTCGCAAACTGGCCACCGTGAGCACCTTCCCGATCGGCGGCCTGCTCGCCGTGCTGGGTTTCGCGCTGCTGCTGCTCATCGACCGCGTGCTTTTCTCGCATCACGACCTGACGGCGAGCGCTGAGCGCTCGTCGAGCACCTACCCCTATGTGCTCACCGTGATCCTGTCGGTGCACTCGATCATCGCCGGCACGTCGTTGGGGTTGGAGACCCACGTCACGACCTCGATCGTCATTCTGCTGGCGATCCTGTTCCACAAGGGATCGGCTGCGTTCGCCCTGATGGTCAGCCTGCACAACGCCGGCGTGCCGTCGGCGCGGCAGAAGAGAATCCTGAGCCTGTTCGTGATGATGACCCCGCTCGGCCTGCTCATCGGCAGCGTCGCGTCCGCCGTCCTGAGCGGCAACCGCGCGCTGCTCCTCGAGGGCTCCTTCGACGCACTGGCTGCGGGCACCTTCCTCTACGTGGCGGTCATCGACATCATCGACGAGGAGCTCTCGATCGACGAGGACAAGCTCGCCAAGTTCACCCTGATCACCCTGGGCGTAACGTTCATGGCGCTGCTGGCGGTGTGGGCATGAGCAAGCCGAAGCTGCTGCCGCTGGACGACTTCCGCGAGTACCCGGTGGATGAGATGCGCCGGCGCGCGCGCGGCTTCTACGAGGAATCGAGCCGGCGGCGCACGATACGGGAGTTTTCGGATCGCCCGGTCGACGCCCGGGTGATCGAAGACTGCCTGCGCGCCGCGGGAACGGCGCCGAGTGGCGCCAACATGCAGCCGTGGCACTTCGTCGTGGTCACCGACGCAGCGACCAAAACGCGCATCCGTGAGGCCGCCGAAGAGGAAGAACGTGAGTTCTACGAGCAACGCGCGCCGCGCGAGTGGCTCGACGCGCTCGAACCGTTCGGTACCACGGCCGACAAGCCCTTCCTCGAGCAGGCGCCGGTGCTGATTGCTGTCTTCGTGCAGAACAGCGGCACCGACGCCGACGGTGCGCCGGTAAAGCACTACTATGCAGTCGAATCAGTCGGCCTCGCCACGGGAATGCTTATCGCCGCGCTGCATCATGCCGGAGTTGCAACCCTGACCCACACGCCGAGCCCAATGCGCTTCCTCAACGAGATTCTCGAGCGCCCGGCCAACGAGCGTCCATTCCTGCTGCTGGTCGTCGGTTACCCTGCCGACGGCGCGCGCGTTCCGGACATTTCTCGCAAGTCGCTTGACGACTTCGTAACATCCTTCTGATGCGCAAAATCGCCCTGGTCACCGGCGCCTCGGCCGGAATCGGTTTGGAGCTCGCGCGTTTGCTCGCGCGCCATCGCCACGACGTCGTGCTGGTGGCACGCCGAGAAGAGCGCCTGCGGGAGATCGCCGCCGAGATCGAGGCCGACACAGGTGTCACCACCCATGTCATTGCCGCCGATCTCGCCGCCGAGGACGGCGCGCGACGCCTGTACGGCGAGGTGCGGTCACGCGGCATCGAGGTCGAGTACCTGGTCAACAACGCCGGGTTCGGCACCTTCGGTCCGTTCGCCGAGACCGAGCCCGACAAAACGATGGACCTGGTGCGCGTCAACATCTCCGCACTCACCGAGCTCACGGCGTTGTTTCTGCCGCACATGGTGGAACGCCACTCCGGCCGCGTCCTCAACGTCGCC
The DNA here is from genome assembly GCA_050114655.1 of Acidobacteriota bacterium. Classification (GTDB taxonomy): domain Bacteria; phylum Acidobacteriota; class UBA890; order UBA890; family UBA890; genus JASFRZ01. Next base: position 6,801 of record JASFRZ010000014.1, on the reverse strand, counting down.
TCGGCGGCGGCATTCCAACCCGGCCCGTTGATGGCCACCTACTACGCCAGCAAGGCCTACGTGCTGCACTTCTCCGAGGCACTCAACGAGGAGCTCGAGGGCTCGGGCGTCAGCGTCACAGCCCTGTGCCCAGGCCCGGTGCGCACCGAGTTCCAGCAGGTCGCCGGCATGGAAAGCTCGGGGCTGGTGCAGGGGAAGCGGTTGATCTCCGTGGAAGCGGTGGCCGAGAGCGGTTACGAGGCGATGATGCGCGGCAAGGCGATGGTGATACCGGGGCTGGCGAACAGGCTGCTGGCGTTCGGTGTGCGCTTCGCCCCGCGCCGCTTTGTCACCAAGTTCGTCCACCGCATGCAGGCCGACCGCGCAGACTGACCGCCACGCAGCCGCGATCCGGCGGAGAAGCTCCGGCTAGCGGCGCGGATCCAACGCCCGCATCTTCGCCTCGACCTGCTGGGCGTTGGACAGCGAGTAGTCGTTGTCGAGCACCGCGCCGATGAACGAGCCGTAGGTCGGGTTGGCAAGCACGATCCAGCGTGTGCCCCACCAGTCCCGATGCTCCTCGGCGAAGGCGGCGCGCTCGGCCACCGTACCCGACGACGCGTCGGTGAAGTCGCCCATGTTGTCGCCCAGCATCAGCAGCACGCGGTAGTCGGAGGCGACGTGGCGACGCCGCGGCGACTTGTCCGATGGGCTCCATTCAGGCCGCTCGTCACGCATCAACAGAGTATCGAGGTCCTCTTCGATCGGCATGCCGACGGCAGCAAGGTTGGCGCGGGTGTCGTCCTCGAGGTGAGCACGACGGTTGGTGACGTAGAAAACCGTCACGCCTCGGGAGACGGCGTATTCGAGAAAGTCGCGCGCGCCCGGGATCGCGGTCGAGGAGCGTTGCCGCACCCAGGCGTCCCAGGACTGCTCGTCGTACGCCTGTTGGTCGAGCGTCAGGCGAGCCTCGTAGTAGGAGTTGTCGAGCACCGTCTCGTCGATATCCAGGATGATCGCCGGCGGCAGTGCTGCGTAGTCACCGGTCTGCTCGCTCGCCGCGGTCCAGCCGGGATCCGCGAGGGCATCGTCGAGGGCGCGGCGGGCGAGCGCGTAGGCCTGTAGCGCGGTGGCGCGGTACTCGACCGCGCTCTGCACCCACAGCACCGCGTTGAGATTGTCGATTCCCACGGCAGGCCCGGCTGCGGGCCCCGGCTGCTCGGCTGCGGGACCCGGGGCTTCGGCCGCCGGCGGCTGCTCGCGTGCCGCGGCGCAGCCGGTCGCCAGCGCGGCGAGCAGCGGCACGGTCAACAGGAGACCCATCTGCCGACGATCGACGCTGTGGGTCAGACTCATGGCGGTCACCCTTTCCGGTGGTGGCAATGACAGCGGGCATTCTAGCCCGGCGGCTGCTTCCGCACGGCTGCCGCGGCACGGCGATGCGATCGGCTTGCGCTCGGCGCGGCGCCCGCCGACCAATCAAATCGGACAGCGGGGGCGAGGAAAACCGGGTACAATCGGGCGACGAACGCACCGAGATTCGCGCCCTCCCCTCCCCCCTGAATCGAGTTCATCCATGCCGCACCATTTCGAGCGCCAAGCCGACGGAAACCTGAAAATCAAAGTCACCAAGAGGGGCAAGGAGCTGCTCTGGGACGCGCTGCTCAACAAGGGCACCTGCTTCAGCGACGAGGAGCGCGAGAACTTCAAGCTCATCGGCCTCCTGCCCGCGGTCGTCAACAGCATGGAACAGCAGACCGCGCGCACCTACGCGGCCATCACGCGCAAGGATGACCCGCTCGAGCAATACATCGGCCTCGCTGCGCTGCAGGATCGCAACGAGACGCTCTTCTACCAGCTCCTCACCCAGCACCTCGAGGAGTTCATGCCGATCGTCTACACCCCGACGGTGGGCGAGGCGAGCTGGAATTACAGCCAGATCTTCCGCCGCGGCCGCGGCGTATGGATCACGCCGAACCACCGCGGCCGCATCAAGGAGCTGCTGAGCACCTTCGGCAAGCCGTACGTCCGGCTCATCGTGGTGACCGACAACGAGCGCATCCTCGGCCTCGGTGATCAGGGCGCCGGCGGCATCGTGATTCCGATCGGCAAGCTGGCGCTGTATTCGGCATGCGCGGGGTTGCATCCGTCGACGACCCTGCCGATCAGCCTCGACGTCGGAACCGACAACAAGCACCTGCTCGACGACCCGCTGTACCTCGGCTACCGCCACCCGCGCCTTCGCGGCGCAGAATACGACTCGCTCGTCGAGGAGTTTGTCCAGGCGGTGATGGAGTGCTTCCCCGACGCTCTGCTGCAGTGGGAGGACTTCAAGAAGGTCAACGCGTTCACCCTGCTCGATCGCTACCGCGAGCGCCTGCTGTCGTTCAACGACGACATCCAGGGCACCGCCGCGGTGACCATCGCGGGATTGATGGCGGCCTGCCGCGTGATGAACCAGGAGCTCGTCGACCAGCGCATCGTCATCCTCGGCGGCGGCGCCGCTGGCGTCGGCATCGCACATCAACTGCGCGGCGCCTTCGAGCGCGCCGGCAAGTCGCCCGAGGAGATCACCCGCGCCATCGCCGTGCTCGACAGCCGCGGCCTGATCCACACCAAGCGTGAGGGCCTCGACGAGCACAAAAAGACCTTCGCCTGGCCGCACGAGCTCGCCAGCGAGTACGGCCTCGACCCCGAGGCGGAGATCCAGCTCGAGGAGATGATCAGGGCGATGAAGCCGACGATGCTGATCGGCACCAGCGGCGTTCCGGGCACCTTCACCGAGTCGATGATTCGCGAGATGGCCAAGCACGTCGAGCGGCCGGTCGTGTTCCCGCTGTCGAACCCGACCAAGAACAGCGAGGCGCACGCCGCGGACGTGGTGAAGTGGACCGAGGGACGCTGTCTGATCGCCACCGGCAGCCCGTTCGATCCGGTCGACTACGAGGGCCGCACGATTCATGTGAGTCAGGGCAACAACGTTTACATCTTTCCCGGGGTCGGCCTGGGAGCGCTAGCCGTCAAGGCCACTGCGGTGACCGACTCGATGTTCACCGCCGCAGCACACGCCCTGGCCGAGCAGGTCTCGGCCGACGACCTCGCCGCCGGCAAGCTCTATCCGCCGCTGCAGGACATGCGCAAGATCACCCGTCACATCGCCGCGGCGGTGGGGCGGCAGGCATTCGACGAGGGGCTCGCACAGGCCGACCCGGACACGCCGATCGAGAAGATGGTCGAGGATCTCGTCTGGGAGCCGCGCTACCCGACCCTGATACCCGCCTGACGCCGGCGTCAGCGCAGCACCACACCGTCGTCCCCCGGCGCCAGCCGCATGAGGTGGGGGCGATCGCACGGGGCGCCGCGATCTCCCCCCGCGTACCTGACGCGGTACGACGGCTCCTCGTCGTAGACGTACGCGCCGAGCCAGTAGAGATCGCCCGCAAAGGCGCCGTGCAGGTTGGGGCGATGGGCCTCGTCGTCGACCAGCGCGATGCATTCGCCGTCTCCGGGTCGCGGCACAGCCTGCCGCATGTCGGCGATCGCCGACATCGCCAGGCGCGCCTGACCCGCCAGGCGTCCGTTGCGGGACCAGGCGAAGGGTGGCCACAGCAGCAGCACAGCGAGCGTCGTGACGACCACGACGACGCGTGCCGCGCTGCGGCGCTCGCGGTGTAGCCGACGCCATGCGGAAACCAGTGTCGCGCCGGCTACCAGGTCGAGCCCCAGAGCGGCGAAATAGACGTACAGGTTGGAGCGCGCCACCACCGGCAGTGCCGGCAGCAAGCCGATGAGAAACCACGCTATCCCGAAAGCGGCCACCGGACGCGCGCCGTCGCGCGCCGCGCGCGCCACAGAGGCGCCACAGCGCGCGGCGAGCGCGGCAATCAACACGACGGCGAACAGGACAGCGGCGACGGCAAGGGCGCGGCCGAGGTACTCGGCCAGGTTCGGCAGCACGGCGGCGAGCCGATAGCTGTATCCCTCGCCCGCGCTCCAGGGCTGTCTGGCGCCAACCGCCAGACGCATCACCAGATAGGGGGCCCACAGCGCCAACGGTCCCATGGCGGAAATCATGGGCCGTCGCCCGCCCCCGCGATAGGGAATCATCAGAGCCATCAGCAACGGCACTCCGACGACCGCTTCGTACGCGCCCAGGCCGACGGCTGTGGCGGCGCACGCGCCCAGCCAGGCGACCACGCCGGCCTCCTGCCGGCACCAGCGATCCCACAGCCACAGCGCCGCCAGCGCCGCCGCCGACCCGAGCAGAGCCCCTCTGCCACTGATCCAGATCACCGCCATGTTGTTGGTGTGATGGGACAGCGCCGCCAACATGACCGCCGCGCCGGCGGCCGCCGGATCGGCCAGAAGGCGACGCGCGAAGAACGCGAACAAGACGAGAACCAGCAGGTGCAGGGCGAAGTTGGTGACGAAGAAGGCGAACGGATCGCCGCCCGCCCGCCACAGGTCGAAGGACCACAGCAACTGGGTGAACGGGCGATAGAAGCCGAGCGTCTCGGTGAAGATGCGGCCGACGTCGACCCAGCCGCCGATGCGCGCATGCCACAACCAGCGGAAGTCGTCGCTCTGGAAGCCGGCGCCGGCGACCGGGGCGTAGGCAAGCAGCGACAAGCCGCAGGCTGCCGCTATGGCGAGGGCGAACGACGGCACGAGGCGGCGTTCAGTCGTCGGCGCTGCTGACCTGGAGGAGTCGGGCGACGATGTGGACAAAGTCATGCTCTGTGACGATGCCCACCAGGTGACCGTCCTTGACCACCGGCAGGCAATCAACCTTCTCGCTGCGCAGCAGGCGTATCGCCTCGAGCATAGAATGCTCCGGCGCCACGGCTACCGGATCCTTCTGCATGACCGTTCGCACCGCCGCCGACCCACCGTCCTGCTCCGCCCGCTCGCCATACTGTCGGATAACGTCGAAGCAGGATAACAGCCCGACGAGCCGTCCACCCTTCGCCTCCACCGGGATATGCCGGACGTGCTTCCACTCCATGAGATGAGCGGCCAGGCTGACGGGCTCGTCGGGGTCGACGGAGAAAACGTCGGTCGTCATGAACTCCTCGACGCGCAAATCGGTCGGCTTCATCGCGATCCCCTCCTCCAGCCGTGCGAGCTCCCACGCGTGGACCGGCTGCCCGCTGATTTGGCGGCTGACCGTCGCCGCGGTCAGCGCCGTGAGTATCTCGTCGCGCGTGCCGAGCGGCGACAGGGCGGTGGCTGAGTCGAGCAGCCACTGCGCGCCGTTGCGTCCGGCCTCAACCCTCGCCTCGATGATGCCCAGGTAGCGATCGATGTCGGCGGGGCGGACTCCGGCCCCCATCAACCCCTGGCGCGCCAGCGGGATGCCCTCCTCGGCCAGGAGACGCCGCACCGGCACCAGCATGCCTCCGAACCAGCGCATCTGGGCATCGAGGCCGTATTGCGCCGCGGCGTAGAAGTTGGCGCGCGCGTTATCGAAGTCCATCACCTCGCGCACGTCGCCGATGTCGTCGCGCAGTCCCATCAGCATGCCGAAGTACAGCGCGGCGTTGGCGATCTCGTCGACGACACTGGGTCCCGACGGCAGCGCGCGCATCTCGATACGCAGGTGTGGCTTACCTTCGACCAGCCCGTAGCACGGCCGATTCCAGCGATACAGCGTGCCCGTAAAGATGCGCAGCGCGCCGAGCGCCGGTGCCTCGCCGCGCGCCAGCACCGCGAACGGATCTTCGCCGACCTTGCCGGACATCAGCAGCCGGAAGCTGGCGACATCCTGCGCGTACAGCTCGAGAACCGACTCCTCGACCCAGTGCTGGCCGAAGCGCACGCGCGGCCGCTTGTGGCGCAGGTGGTAGCGCGAGCTGCGGGTGTCGATGGACTGCTGGAACAGGGGGATGCGTGTCTCCTTCCACAAACGACGGCCGAACAACAGGGGAGAGTTGGCCGCCGCCGCGAGAAGCGGCGCGATCACCACCTGCGAGATGTTGTAAAGGCAGGCGAACTCGTCGGGGTCGACCTGCACGTGCACCTGGAAGCTAGTGCAGGCGCTCTCCAGCATCACCGAGTCGTTGGCGATGGAGATCTCGTCGAGACCGTGGACGTAGAGACCGAACTGGCCGCCGCCGATCGACCTCAGCGCGTCGTTGAGCGCCCGGTATCGCTGGCGCGGCGTCATGTTGGCGAGGTCGAGGTCGGATGCCCGCAAGGTCGGCAGGATGCCCGCCAGAACCGGCCGAACGCCGAGCTCCGCGGCGGCCTCGCGCACCCGCTCGAGATGGGCCGCGAGCTTGCGCTCGCACGACGACAGGCAGTCCGGCTCGAAGGTCAGCGGCTCGAGGTTGATCTCGAGGTTGAACTGGCCGAGCTCGGTGGTGAACAGCTCGTCGTCGAGCCGCTCGAGCAGCTCCATCGAAACACACGCCGGCTTGCCCGATTCGTCGACCAGGAAGAGCTCCTGCTCGGCACCGACGCGGCGTACACCGGTCTCCAGCAGGCCGAGCTCGATCATGGCGCGCAGCGCGTCGAGGTCCCGCACGACGGCACGCATGAAATCGCGCAGCTCGCTGCCGGCGCCAGCCAGCGCGACCTTTTGCTCTCCCATCTGTGATCCTTCGGACGCCGCGGGGGTATTCCGACTGTACCCCGGAGCCGATGATCGCGGTACCGGCGAGGGAGCGGTCCGCCCAGCGCCCCCCGGCGCACGAAGCGCGCGGGGGCTCAGTTGCCGCGCGCCGCGCGGATGTGCTCTTCGGCCAGCGCGCGCGCCACGTCGCCGGCGCGGCGCGCGTCGTCGCGCGCCCTCGAGATCACCCCCAGCGTGGTGTCGAAGAC
>JASFRZ010000013.1:0-23730 GCA_050114655.1 Acidobacteriota bacterium | reverse complement strand
GCAACGCCAGCGCCGCCCACGCCATGCCGTTCTGCTGTGTATTCGATCCGGTGCCGAGGATCTCGCGGATCAACAGCGACAACCCGTAGGCGACGATCACCGGTACGACCAGCGTGCGCAGCAAGCTGTTGGTCGCCGGGTCGGGTTCGCCGACCACCGGCCCCGACTCTGCCCGGTCGGTGGCGGCGGCGGCGATCATCAGCAACGCGAAGATCCACGCCGGGGTCAGCCAGCTGGTGCCGAGGTCGAAGAAGTGTCGATAGGCGAAGATCACCCGCGCCACCGCGGCGATGAAGCCGCTGAAGACAACCAGGAGACGCGGGACCCCGCCGCCGAGCGCGCGCGCCGAGATCAGCGCGCCGAGCGACGCGACGCCGAGAGCCAGCGCGGCGATGAGGTTGACGCCGCCGACCGCCAGCTCGAAAGCGTCGACGGTGTGCGACTCGGGCAGAAGGCCGAAGATCTCTTGCACCAGGAACAGGCCGATGGTGCCGATCAGCAGCAGGTCGATGACCAGCTCCGCGCGCACCCCGCTGCGGCCGTTTGCCGATACCTCGAGCGCCAGCGCAAGCGTGGTGAACGCCATGAAGGCGATCGCGCCGATCTCCGCCGGCCCGAAGCTCGCCGTCTCGCCCACGGCGACGCCGTAGACGATCCACGCGAGCTGCCCGGCAAAGCCCGCGGTGGTGCCGGCGAGCAAAAGCAACCACGACAGCTTGTGCTCGTTGCGGCTGGCCGCGCGCGCCTGCGACAGCGGCCAAAGGGGCAGGGCGAAGGCAGCAAGCAGCAACAGCTCGCGGAACCAGGTGAAGCTGCGTGCGGGAATCGGCGCAGCGTAGAGGACGAGCGTCGCCACGGCGACAATCACCGCGCCGGGTAGGAACCACTTCAAGCGGGGGTCCGGCTGCCAGGCCGGATTGTGGTCGGTCATTGCAGAGGAAAGTAATTCCCGTCGCGCGCGCCGTGCAATACGAAGTTTTCGCTAGTCGGTCTTCTTGAGGCGACCGGCCTCCTCCAGCGCGCGGCGCAAGAGGTACTCGATCTGTGCGTTGACGCTGCGCAGATCGTCGTCGGCCCAGCGGCGCACGGCGTCATGGACCCGGGGATCCAGCCGTAACAGAACCGCTTTTCTCTTGGCCATGTCGTCACCTCCGAGGCCCGCCGAGAGTGGGCGCGCGGAAGTCGGTGGGCCGCCCGGGCGCCGTGGACGGCGCCCGGGCCGGCTCCGGTGTCGCTACGTGTACAGTGAGCCGGTATTGACCACCGGCTGGGTCTCGTGCTCGCTGCACAGCACCACCAGCAGGTTGGAAACCATCGACGCCTTGCGCTCCTCGTCGAGCTCGAGAATTTCCTTGCGGGAGAGCTCCTCGAGGGCGTGGTCGACCATGCCGACCGCACCTTCGACGATCTTGCGGCGCGCCGCGATGATGGCGTACGCCTGTTGCCGCCGCAGCATCGCCTGGGCGATCTCGGGCGAGTACGCCAGATGGGAGATGCGCGTCTCGATGATGTCGATACCGGCTTTTTCGAGCCGGTCCTGGTTCTCGTGCTTCAGTCGCTCCGAGATCTCGGCAATGTCGCCCACCAGCGAGCGCTCGTTTTCCTCGAAGGCATCGTATGGATACTGCGTCGCCAGGTTGCGTGTCGCCGCCTCGCTTTGCACGTGCACGTAGTTGACGTAGTCGTCGACCTCGAAGACCGCCTCCGCCGTATCGACCACTTTCCAGACCACCACCGCGGCGATTTCCACCGGGTTGCCGCGGTTGTCGTTGACCTTCATCTTGCTGGTCTCGAAGTTGCGCACGCGCAGCGATACGCGCTTCTTGGTCAACAGGGGGTTCGCCCAGCGCAACCCGGGGTCGCGCACGGTGCCGACGTACTTGCCGAACAGCTGCAGCACCTTGCCCTCGTTCGGGTTGACCACGAATAGCCCGAAGTACAGGAAGGCCACCAACGCCAGCGCGATGATGTAGCCGATGATCAGCACCGCGTCCTCGGCCCTGATGCTGGAAATCAGGAAATAGACGAGCATCACCGTCACAACCAGGAGGATCAGCAGTACGGCGATGCCGTTGGCCGCTCTCCGTTCGATCTCCTTGATCATTTCTTCCCTCCGTCCGGGCCCGCGGCCCGGCTGACCTTCCGGGTGCCGCGCCGCGGGCGGCACGAACCACATGATACCGATATGATATCACATTACTATCATTCAACATGATCTGTTCCGCTGCCGCCGCCTTTCTGCGCTGCGCCGCGCCCAACGTGCTTGTGGTTTACTTCCCGGCGCCGTCCGCCGATGGACGGGCGGACTGTGAAAGAGCCATGCGGAGGTGCCCAGGTGTCCGTTTTTTCTCCCGATCTCTTGGCCGGAAGGGTGGCCCTGATCACCGGCGGCGGCACCGGGCTGGGCCTGGCGATGGCACGCTGCTTCGGCGCGGTCGGGGCGCGCCTGGTCATTGCCAGCCGCAATCCCGAGCACGTCGAGGCCGGCGCCACCGTGCTGCGCGGAGAGGGCGTCGAGGTACTGCCGCTGCGCTGCGATGTGCGGGACGCCGAGGAAGTGCGGGACATGGTCGCCGATAGCGTGGAGCACTTCGGGCGCCTCGACATCCTGGTCAACAACGCCGCGGGCAATTTCGTGGTGCGGGCCGAGGACCTCTCGGTCGGCGGCTGGAAAGCGGTTACACGTATCGTGCTGGACGGCTCGTGGTTCTGCTCGCAGGCCGCGTACACGCCGATGAAGCGTCAGGGAAGCGGGGTGATTCTCAACATCCTCGCCACGTACGCCACCGGTGCCGGCACGTTGACGGTGCACTCAGCCGCCGGCAAAGCAGGGGTCCTGGCCTTGACGCGGACCCTGGCAGTGGAATGGGCCGAAGCCGGGATTCGCGTCAACGCCATCGCCCCGGGCCCGGTGGAGACCCACGGCGCCGCGAGCCGACTGTGGGACAGCAGCGAGGCACGCGCCTCGATTACCGCCAAGCTGCCGATGCGCCGCTTCGGCAGCGAGCGCGAGGTCGCCGACGTCGCCACCTTCCTGGTGAGCGACGCCGCTTCCTACGTGACCGGTGCGCTGCTGCCGGTCGACGGCGGCCTCACCCTGGGCAGCGGTCATCTGGCGGACATCGAGGCCGTCGGACACCTGCTGCGCACCCAAAACGACCGCTGAGGCGCCCCGCGACCCCTTCGGGGGCGGGATGGGAGTGCTAGCCAACGAGTCCCCAACGCCGTATTCTTTAACTCTTGAGGCTTGTTCAACCGGCCTCCACATCACGTTTCCCCTCGCGGAACCTCGCCTCGGCGAACATTCCGATCATCTGCCTGGGTCTAGGCTGCGCATTATTCCCAAAAAGACGCCGGCACCGGCATACGGCTGACCGGCGTACGAGTCGCAGAGCAAGACGGTGACCAACAAAAGAGACGATCTGGCCTGGCGTGTCGGCGGCCCTCAGGGCAGCGGTGTCGATACCGCTGCGGGCATCTTCCAGCGCGCCTGTGCTCTCGGCGGCCTCAACGTGTTCGGCCGTCGCGAGTACTACTCCAACATCATGGGACGGCACAGCTACTTCGACGTGCGCGTCGCCCACCAGCCGGTGCACATCCACCGTGACCGAGTGGAGTTGCTCACCACCTTCGAGGCCGAGTCGCTGGCACGCCACGCCACCTCGGTAATCGAGGGCGGGGCGCTCTTCTACGCCGCAAAGGACCTGGAGACCGAGATCTCGGCGATCACCTATCTCGACCCGCGTGCCAAGCAGGACCTGATCGCTTATCTCGAGGAGCGCGACCTGCCGGCGAGCATTGCCGGCGTGCTCGAGGACGCCCGCAACCGCGGGGTGCAGACCTTCGAGGCCAACTACGAGCAGATCGTCGAGTTGCTCGCCGACAAGCTCGACGTGCCGCAAGCACTCGCCTCGCGCACCATGAACACCCTGGCCGTCTCGATGTCGCTGGCGCTGGTCGAGTACCGCCGCAAGTACCTGTACACGGCCCTCGAAAAGACCTGGCCCGGCAAGCAGAAGATCATCGACCTCAACGTTGCGGCGGTCGATCTGGCCTACCACTTCGTGCGCGACACGTACGACACCTCCAGTTTCGACTATCGCCTCGAGCCAACCGATTCCAAGGAGCCACGCATCCTGATCAACGGCACGCAGGCGGTCGCCATGGGCAAGATAGCCGGCGGTTTGACGTTCCAGAGCTACTACCCGATCAGCCCGGCCACCGACGAAAGCGTTTACCTCGAGGCCCATGAGACCTTCTCGACCTCCAACGGTGACGAAGGAAGCGTGCTGGTAGTGCAGACCGAGGACGAGATCTCCGCGGTGTGCATGGCGGCGGGCGCGGCGCTCACCGGAGCGCGCAGCTCGACCGCAACCTCGGGCCCCGGCTTCGCACTGATGGCCGAGGGCCTCGGCTGGGTCGGCAACAACGAAGTTCCGCTGGTGGTCACGCTGTACCAGCGCGGCGGCCCGTCCACCGGACTGCCGACGCGCACCGAGCAGGGTGATCTGTGGTTCGCGCTCAACTGCGGCCACGGCGAGTTCCCGCGCATCGTGATGTCCTCCAGTGACCTCGACGAGGCCTTCTACGATGCCGCCGACGCGTTCAACTATGCGGAGCGCTACCAGACCGTCGTCGTGCACATGCTCGACAAGTCGCTGTCGAGCAAGACCAAGACGGTGGTGCCTTACGACCTCGACGAGATCAACATCGCGCGCGGCGAGATCGCCACCCCCGACCCCGACAACGAGGTCTTCGAGCGCTTCGCGGTGACCGAGTCCGGCATCTCGCCGCGTCCGCTGCACGGCATGCCCGGCGGCATGCACTGGCTCACCGGCGGGGAGCACACACCGGTCGGCCGGGTCACCGAGGATCCGGTGCAGCGCGAGCGGCAGATGGAAAAGCGCATGCGCAAGCTGGAGACCGCAGCGCGCGAGATTCCGTCCGATCAGAAAGTACAGGTCTACGGCGATCGTGACGCCGCATTCACGATCATGAGCTGGGGTTCGAACAAGGGCGGCATCCTGGACGCCATCGACCGGCTCGCCGCCGATGGCATTGCCGCACGGCTCGTCCAGGTGCGCATCCTCAGCCCCTTCCCGACCCCCGAGCTCGAGGAGCTGTTCGCCTCCGCCTCGCCGCTGGTTGCGGCCGAGACCAACTTCTCCGGCCAGCTCGCCCAGGTGCTGCGCCAACACACCGGCATCGCGTGCGACCACCTGGTGGTGAAGTACAACGGCCGCCCGTTCTCCGGCCGCGAGCTCTACCAGGCGTTCAAGGCCATCCACGGCGGCACCGACGAGAAGAAGATCGTCGTCCGCAACCCGAACGAGTGATCAGCGCCATGACCACAGCCACACAGGAACGCAAGCTCACCGCCAAGGACTTCCAGGTACCGTTCCCCAACGACTGGTGCCCGGGCTGCGGCGACTTCGGCATGCTCAACGCCGTCCAGCGGGCTTTCGCCCAGCTCGGCCTCGAGGCACACAAGGTCGCAGTGGTCGGCGGCATCGGCTGCTCCGGCAAGGCGCCCTACTACTTCCCCACCTACGGCGTGCACACCCTGCACGGCCGCCTGCTGCCCTTCGCGCAGGGCCTCAAGCTCGCCAACCCCGAGCTCACCGTGGTCGGCGTGGGCGGCGACGGCGACGGACTCGGCATCGGTGCCGGCCACTTCGTCAACGCCGGGCGTCGCAACCTCGACATGACCTACATCCTGCTCGACAACGAGGTGTACGGCCTCACCAAGGGCCAGGCCGCCCCGACCCTGGCGCTCGGCCTGCAGACCAAGAGCCTTCCCGAGCCCAACATCCAGGGGCAACTCAACTCGCTCATGATGGCGATGGCGGTGGGCTTCACCTGGATCGGCCGCGGCTACTCGTACAACGTCAAGAAGGTAACCGACCTGATCGTGCAGGCGATCGAGCACCCCGGGCTGTCGTATCTCGACATCCTGCAGCCGTGCCCGACCTACAACAACCTGCACACCAAGGACTGGTATTCCGGTCGAGACCTCGACACCGGCCAGTCGCGCATCTACTGGCTCGAGGATACCGACTACGACCCGGTGATTCCCGCCGACGCGGACGAGGCCACCCTGCAAGCCCACCGCACCGCGTTCATCGCCAAGGCGCACGAGTGGGGCGAAGAGATCCCTGCCGGGGTGTTCCTCGACAACCGCTCGACCACGGACTTCGCCGAGCGCATCGCGGGCCGCATCAAGAACTACCGCGAAACGCCGCCCGCGAAGCGCAAGATCGCGGACGACAAGGGCAAGCCGACGGCGGATCTGAGCGGACTTTTCGACGAAGTCCGGATGACGTAGGCGGGCGCGAGAACACGGCCTCTGCGACGGTCGAGTGAATCAGGAGGGTTGTATGACCGCCATGACTTTCCCGAGTATCTCGCGCGCCAATTCCTCTTCCGCCACGGTCGCGTCCACGGCCACCACATCGCCGTCGCAGAAGCCGAGAAACAGCTTCCGCACCTTCTCGAGGTATTCCACCCCCTCGTAGGAGTCCGTCGCCCCGCGCGCCGCGACGATGCGCTGCGCCGAAGTGCTCGGCGGCACATCCAGAATCAAGGTCAGGTGGGGTCGCGGGGCGAAGGCCTCGTTTTCGCGACGTAGCTGCTCGACGTCGAGACCCAGCGCGCCCTGGTAGGCCATGGTGGAGAAGTAATAGCGATCCATGATCACTGCCCGCCCGGCGGCGAGGGCGGGCTCGATGTTGTCGCGCACGTCGATGCGGCGGTCCTCGATGAACAGGTCCGCTTCCTCGCGCGGCGTCACCGTGCGCCCTTGGTGGAATTGTTCGCGCAGCCTGTCACCGTACGTCGAGTCGCCGGGCTCGCGGAACACGACCGCGTCGATGCCTCGCGCATTTAGCGCGGCGCGCAGGCGTTGCGCCTGCGTCGACTTGCCCGAGCCGTCGATTCCCTCCAGCGCGATCAGGGTTCCCATGAAGCGGCGATGGTACACTCCGCCCTCGTGGCGGTAAATTCGCACATGGCCGCTCGGGAATCTGCCTGCATGCATCTACGACGCCTCGTCGCCGCCGGCCTCTCCATCGCCCTGATCGCCGGCCTCTCCTGGTCGGTGCGGCGAGCAGTTGTCGGGCCGTCGGCCGATAACGCACCTTTCGCGACGCGCACCGGCACATCGGACGAGCGGGTCTCCACCTTCTCGATCGTCGGCTTCGACCCGGCCACCGGGGACCTTGGTGTGGCGGTCGCCTCGCGCTTCTTCGGCGTCGGCACGGTGGTTCCCTACGCCGCGGCCGGTGTGGGCGCGATCGCCACGCAGTCGCTTGCCAACACCACCTATGGGCCACGCGGCCTCGAGATGCTGCGCGCCGGCAACGACGCGCAGAGTGTGCTCGACCGGCTGCTTGCCGACGACCCACAGCGTGACGACCGCCAGGTGGGCATCGTCGACGCTGGCGGCAACGCGGTCACCTTCACGGGCGCCGGCTGCCTGAGCTGGGCCGGAGGACGCACCGGCGATAACTACAGCGCTCAGGGCAACATCCTCGCCGGACCGGGCGTCGTCGATGCCATGGCGCAAACGTTCGAGGGCACCGCGGGTGACCTCGCCACCCGCCTGACCGCCGCGCTCGCCGCCGGCCAGGCGGCGGGCGGGGACCTGCGCGGCCGCCAGTCGGCGGCACTGCTGGTGGTTCGGGAAGGCGGCGGCTACGGCGGTTACGACGACCGGTACATCGATCTTCGGGTCGACGATCACCCGACGCCGATCGTCGAGCTGCAGCGCCTGCTCGACATCCGGCACGCGCGTCTGCGCAGCGATGAAGGGACGTCCGCGCTACAGCAGGCGTCGCGCGCCCGCGGCGCGCAGCGCGACGCGCTGGTGGAGCAGGCCGTGCGCGCGTTCACCGAGGCCACGACGCTGGACCCTGACAACGGCTGGCACTGGATGACGCTTGCCGCCGCGCGCTTGCAGATCGGCGACGCCGAGGGCGCTGCCGCCGCCGGCGTCCGCGCGTTGAAGGTCGATCCCTGGGTCAAGACCGGCATCCTGCGCGGCTTCGGCTCCCTCGAGGTGGCCGAGCTGCTGCTCGAAAACGACGAGTTCCGCCGCGCCTGGGAAGCGATCCAGATCAGCTACCGCTCACCGTAGAGGCCGAGGCGGCGCAGCTCCAGCTCGCCGGTCTCACCATCCTGCAGCAGCAGCGGCGTGACCACCAGGAACACTCCGTTGACGCGTGTCAGGTCCGCAGCCGTGGGGCGTCGTGGCTCGGCGACCCGCTCGGCGCTGAGGTCTTCCGACCAGGGCTCGCGGAATCCACTCCACGGAATCGCCACCGCCCGCGAGTCGGGCAGCGCCAGCACGGAATGCGTCCAGCTCTCGGTCTGACCACCGGCGGCTCGAGCGCGCACCTCCAGATTGACCCGCAGCGGGCGCCGCGCGCGCAACTCGATCACCACGCCGTCGGCGGCGCTCCAGTCGAGCGGGGAGCCCGGTCGCCAGGCCATCGCGGCAAAGGCGTCGAACGTGTTCGGCCTCGCCATCTCGAAGCGCCATCGCGGCATATCCACCCCCTCAACGACGTTGGCGACCACGCCGCGCTCGTTGGCCTCGAAGCGCGCTGCGGCGAGCAGGTCGCGCGTCACCGGCGGCGCCGGCAGCGGGGGCACGGGACGCACCCGCGCCGCCGCCCGCGCCGCCGCGGGCCAGACATAGATCGGATTGCTCACCAGCCACGGCGGCCCACCGACGGCACGCCCGCCAACCGCCTCGCGGTACACCTCGACGCGGTAGGTCCCGGGGGTGTCGGCGACCGCCTCGAGCTTCGACCCTGCGGCACGCTGCACGACCTCGCCGTCGCGCAGAAGCACGATCTCCCCCGGCTCGCCGGCGTCGAACTGTACCCGCAGGCGCCACGGGCCGGCCTCGAAGGCAGCGGTATCGCCCATTCGCGCGCTGCCGAGGGCGGAGTCGGCGGTGAACGAGAATGTCGCCACGTCGCCCAGCGCCGTCGTGACGATTGCGGCGCGACCGGCGCGCAGCGCCTCCATGAGCTTTCGTTCGATGGTCGCGACGTCGCCGGTCGCACGCTCCTGCTCTGGCGAGCGATCATTGAACACCAGCGTCGCCAGTGCACCCAGGGTGTCAGCGTAGCTCGGCACCGGCCCGACGAAGGGGCCGTGAGCGTCGGCCGCTGCGATGGCCACAAGGCGACGCGGGAGGAGACCGGCATCGTTGCGCAACGCGGTGCGGGCGTCCCACCATTGCAGCATTGGCCAGCGGTAACGCAGCAGGCGCAACCCGGCGACGTCCCCGCCGATCAACGACTCGCCGACGGTCAGGGCGCGCGATACTCCGCCCTGGCGCGACCACGCCGCAGCGAGATTGACCACCTCGAGCCCCTCCGTGCCGGCTTGACCTCCGCGCCATTGCTGCCAGGCGTGATCGGCATGCGCAATCAACGCCCAGCCGCCCTCGCGGCGGATGTCGGCGAGCGCCTGTCGCGCTGTCGGGCCGAAACGATAGCGGTGCGGCGGCACCTGCAGCGCCAGCAGGTGTCCCTCCTCGATGGAAATCTCTTCCGCCGTGATCAGCAGCACGTCGCCGTACCACGCCGACGCCGGGCGCTCCGCAGCGCGAACGTTGTGATCGGTCAGAACGACGAAATCGAGTTCGGCGCGTGCCGCTGCGGCCATGATCTCGTCGACCGTTCCGGAGCCATCCGAGGCCGTCGAGTGGACATGGAATGCGCCCCGCCACGGGTATCCGAGGCGATCCGCACGCACCTCCGGCGCGGCCGCCGGAGCATACCTCGCCACCCGCACCACCATCCAAGCCGCCGCGGCGACAGCCAGGATTATCAGCGACAGCAGGAGTTTACGGGCTCGTGTCATGCGGAAAGCCAGCACATTGCCGTGATTCTACTCACCTTGTAACCGCCCGCGAGCCGCCCGTATAATCAGGCGCTTTTCAAAATTCGTTCCTCATGGCACCAGGCTGCCACAACCGCTCTTTCAAGAGGGCTCATGGCCAAAAACTGGACTGAGGAAGATGAAGACCATATCCGTCAGAACTTTCTGACGCAGACGTACGGCGAGCTCGCCGAGCACTTTGGTGTCACCACCAAGGCGATGGAGTCGAAGATCCGCCGCATGGGTCTGAAGAAGCAAGAGCTCCTCGCCGAGGCGGCGGATCCCCTCGAGGTGGAACCCGTTGTACAGTACGAAGAGCCGCCCGAGCCAGAAGAGCCCGGACCGTCACCGATCGAGAGCATCCGAAAACTGGAGCGACGCATCGAAGTGTTTGAAGAGACGGAAGAAGAACGCGCAACGAGACTCGAGCAAACCCGCGAGGCCGCCGAGGTCGAAAAAGCGCGACGTGAGGAATCGCGGGAACAAGAACCCATCGCCGACGCGCTCAAGAAATTCGAAGACGGTGTCACCAAGCTCCTCGACGGAAAGCGCGCGCAGGCTGCCAAGCTTTTCCAGGCAATCATCGACGAGCCGCCCAACGATCTCGGCCTGGTCATGCGAGCACGGCAGTATCTCGCCGCCACCGAGGAAGAGGAAGGCGATGCGGAGCCCAAGCTCAAGACCGCTGAGGACATGTATCAGCACGGCGTCGTGCTGATGAACGATGGCGATTTCGTGGGCTCCCTGGAGATCTTCGAGCAGGCAGCCAAGAAGGAGCCGAAGGACGATCGCATCTGCTACGTCCGCGCCGTCGCGTTGGCCCTGTCCGAGCAGGAGGAAGAAGCGCTCGAGATGCTCGCCGCCGCCATCGAGCTGAACGAGGTCAACCGCATCTACGCCCGTAACGACCCCGATTTCGCGCTCCTGGCCCCGAACTCCGAGTTCCGCACCCTCACCGCGCCGCCGCCGTCGGAAGACGACGAAGAAGACGAGGCGTGATCGCGCGGAGCCGCGGCCGATGGCAACCCTGCACGTTCTGATCCTCGCCGCCGGCGAGGGCAAGCGCATGCGCTCGAGTACCCCCAAGCTGCTGCACCCGTGTGCCGGGATCCCGCTGGTAGCCCACGTGGCGCGCGCCGTCTGCGCGCTCGATGCCGCCTCGGTGCACGCCGTCCTGCCCGGCACCGACGACGACTTGCGCGCGGCCCTGGAAGCGTACCCGGTGAAGTTCGCGCGGCAGGAGGTACCGACCGGAACCGCCGACGCCGTGGAGGCGGGCATCGCCGCGATCGGCGTCTCCGAGGGACGTCTTCTGGTAGTCAACGGTGACTGCCCCGGCGTGCGGACCTCTACCCTGCAACACCTGATCGACGCATGCGACGACGCCGCGGGCGCCGTCCTCGCCGTGCGACCCGATGATCCCACCGGCTACGGGCGCGTGCGCCGCGACGCCGGCGGCGTCTTCAACGGCATCGTGGAGGAGGTCGACGCCGACGACTGCGGCGAGGCCGGCATCGAGGTGAACGGCGGCGTGTACTGCTTCGACATCGCCGCGCTGAGTGACGCGCTGCCTTCGATCGACGCCAACAACACCCGCGGCGAGCGCTACGTGACGGCGGTATTCGGCGCGCTCGCTGGACGCGGTGCGGCGATCACCGCAGTTCCCTACGGCGACGCGGACGAGGTCCACGGAGTCAACTCGCGCGCCGAGCTGGCGCGCGCGGAGGCGTTGTTGCGTCACCGCACGCTGGCGCGCCTGATGGACGCCGGCGTGACCGTGCGTGACCCGTCGGCGACCTGGGTCGATGTCGACGTGGAGGTCGGCGCCGACACCGTGCTGCACCCCGGCGTCACGCTCGAGGGCGACACGACGATCGGCGAAGGTTGCGACATCCTTTCCCACGTGCGTGTCAGTAACAGCCGGCTCGCCGACGGCGTCCACGTGCTCGACGGCACGGTCATCGAGGACAGCACGGTGGCGAGCGGTGCCACCCTCGGCCCCTACGCCCGCCTGCGCCCGGGCAGCGAGATCGGTGCGGGCGCCAAGGTCGGCAACTTCGTCGAGACCAAGGCCACGCGCATGGGACAGGGCAGCAAGGCGGGCCACTTGAGCTATCTCGGCAACGCCCGCATCGGCGACAATGTGAACATCGGCGCCGGCACGATTACCTGCAACTACGACGGTGTCGCCAAGCATGAAACGATCATCGAGGACGGTGCCTTCATCGGCTCCAACAGCGCGCTGGTGGCGCCGGTGCGTATCGGCAGGAACGCCTATGTCGGAGCCGGGTCGACGATCACTGAGGACGTCCCCGACGAGGCCCTCGGCCTGGGCCGCGGGCGCCAGGTCAACAAAGAGCAGTGGGCCGCGAGGAACGACCGGAGCTAGCAGCGGATGTGTGGAATCATCGGCTATGTAGGTGACGAGCCGGCCGTGCCCATCCTGATGGGCGGCCTCAGGCAACTCGAGTACCGTGGCTACGACTCCGCCGGACTGGCGGTGGTCAACGACAGCGGTGTGCTCGACGTGCGCCGCGCCGCCGGCAAACTGGGCAACCTCGAGCGCGTCCTTCGCGCCGATCCGCTGGAGGGCTCGTTCGGCGTCGGCCACACCCGCTGGGCAACCCACGGCGCGCCCACCGAAGAGAACGCCCACCCCCATCGCGACTCCGACGGCAAGATCGTGGTGGTGCACAACGGCATCATCGAGAACTACCTGCAGCTGCGCGAGCGGCTGTCGGCCGTTGGCCATGCCTTTGTCACCGAGACCGATACCGAGACCATCGTTCACCTGATCTCGGAGTACTTCGAAGGCAATCTCGAGGTCGCGGTGCGCCGCGCCCTCGTCGAGCTCGAGGGTATCTACGCCATCGCGGTGATGGCGGTCGACGATCCGCAAAAGATCGTCGCCGCGCGCCAGGGGCCGCCGTTGGTGGTGGGCCTGGGTGAGGGCGAGCAGTTCGTCGCCTCCGACGTCACCCCGATCCTGCAGCATTCCCGCAGCGTCGTGTTCCTCGACGACGGGCAAATCGCGGTGGTCACCCCCGACGAGGTACGCGTCACCGACCTCGCGGGCAAAGAGATCGAGTTCGAACCGCAGCGCATCACCTGGGATCCGGTCACCGCGCAGAAGGGCGGCTATCGCCATTTCATGCTCAAGGAGATCCACGAGCAACCCGAGGCGGTGCGCGACAGCCTCGTGGGCCGGCTCGGCCGGGTCAGCGGGGCGGTTGCGATGGCCGAGCTTCAGATCGACGGCAAGCCGCTCGACGAGGGCTCCGCGCGCGGCATCTCCAAGCTCTTCGTGCTCGCCTGCGGGACCTCCTGGCACGCCGGACTGGTGGGCAAGTTCTGGATCGAGAGCCTCGCCGGGATCCCGGTCGAGGTCGACTACGGCAGCGAGTTCCGCTACCGCGATCCGCTGGTGCCAGCGGGCACCGTGGCGCTGGCGATCACCCAGTCCGGTGAGACCGCCGATACGCTGGCGGCAATGCGCGAGGCACGCGAAAAGGGCGCCAGCCTGTGGACGATCTGCAACGTAGTCGGCTCCATGGCCACACGGCTGGCCGCCGGTGTCATTCACACCCATGCCGGACCGGAGATCGGCGTCGCCTCCACCAAGGCGTTCACCACCCAGCTCGCCTGCCTCTATCAGCTCGCGCTCCGTCTGGCGCAGCTCCGTGGCACGTTGACGGCGGACGAGATCGGCGCGCGGGTCGAGGACCTGGTGCGCATCCCTACCGCTATCGAGAACACGCTACAGCGCGAGGACAGCCTGGTGCCGCTGGCACGGCGCCTCGCCGAGCGCAGCAACTTCCTCTACCTCGGCCGCGGCATGCTGTATCCGATCGCGCTCGAGGGTGCGCTGAAGCTCAAGGAGATCTCCTACATCCACGCCGAGGGCTATCCGGCGGGCGAGATGAAGCACGGCCCCATCGCGCTGATCGAGCGGCACCTGCCGGTGCTCGGCATCGCGCCTCAGGGCCCCTGGTACGACAAGATGTTCAGCAACCTGCAGGAGGCGCGCGCGCGCCAGGGTCACGTCATCGCGCTGGTCAGCGACGGAGACGATCGGCTCGCCGAGGTCGCCGACGACGTCATCACCGTGCCCGAGTGCGCCGCCGAGCTTTCCCCCATCCTGACCTCGGTGCCGTTGCAACAACTCGCCTACCACATCGCTGTGCAGCGCGGCTGCGACGTCGACCAGCCTCGCAACCTCGCCAAGAGCGTCACGGTAGAGTAGCCGGGTGAGCGACCCGCAGCCCCAGTCCCTGTTCGATCTTCGGCCCGATCACACGTCCGCAGCCGGCGCGGAGCCTGCGGCGCCCGCCGGCGAATCCGACGGCTCCAGCGCGGCCGCCTACCTCGAAGGCCTCAATCCCCAGCAGCGTGAAGCGGTGACGCACAGCGGCGGTCCGTGCCTGGTGCTCGCCGGCGCCGGCTCCGGAAAAACGCGCGTGCTGACCCATCGCGTCGCCTGGTTGATTGCCGAGCGCGACGTCGATCCGGAGCGCATCTGCGCACTGACCTTCACCAATAAGGCGGCCGCGGAAATGCGCGGGCGCGTGCGACGGCTGGTGGGGCGGGGGGGCCATCAGGTGTGGCTGTCGACCTTTCACTCGCTCGGCCTGCGCTTGCTGCGCGGGTGGGCCGACGAGACCGCCGCCGGCCGTGCCGCTGAGCTCGGCCTGCCGGCGCCGGCGCAGGGCGCCGACGACTGGCTGCCGCCGCCCGGCTTCGCCATCTACGACCGCGACGCCTCGCTCACGCTGTGGCGACGCTGCCAGGCGGCGCTGCGCATCAGCCCGCGCGACTACGACCCGGGGCGTCAGATGGGTCGTTGCAGCAGCGCGGTGAGCCGCCTCGAGGACCCCGCTTCCTGGGACGCCGACAACCAGAGCTGGGAGCGCAAGGTCGCCGGCCGCGTGTGGAAGCAATACCGCGCAGCGATGCGCGCTGCGGGCGCAGTCGATTTCGACGACCTGTTGGTGCTGCCGCTTCGCCTGCTGTCGCGCCACGGCGAGCTGCGCCGGCGCACGGCGGCGCGCTTCGACCAACTGCTCGTCGACGAGTACCAGGACACCAATCGCCTGCAGTACCGGCTCATCCGCACGTTGCTGAGCGACGACGCCGAGCTCCTCGTGGTGGGCGATGAAGACCAGTCGATCTACCGCTGGCGCGGCGCTGACCTCAACAATGTGCTCGACTTCCAGAAGGACTTTCCGGGCGCCAAGGTCGTACGACTGGAGCAGAACTACCGTTCCACGCAGCCGATACTGTCGGCCGCCGGCTCTCTCGTGGCCAACAACCGACAGCGGCTGGGCAAGTCCCTGTGGACCGATCTCGACGGCGGTGAGGCGCCGACCTTCGTGCAGTGCGCCACCGACCGCGAGGAGGCCGAGTGGGTGGCCAGGAAGATCGGCGAGATCAACGCCGAGCCCGATGGCCCCGCGCTCAACGACTTCGCCGTGCTCTACCGCACCAACGCGCAGTCGCGCCAGTTCGAAGAGGCGTTCATCCGGCGACGCATCCCCCACCTGGTGGTCGGCGGCCAGCGCTTTTTCGCCCGCCGCGAGGTGCGCGACGTGCTCGCCTATGTGCAGCTACTGGTGCGCGACGACGACCTGGCGCTGCGCCGCGCCATCGCCACGCCGTCGCGCGGCATCGGTCCCAAAACGCTCGAGTCCCTCGCCGCCGTCGCCCCCGACACGACGGCAGCCGCCGCGCTACGCCTGCTCGCCGCGCAGGAGGATCCGCTGCGCGCCTTCGCCGAGGCCGGCTTCTCGCCGGCCGCCGCCGAGCGCCTCGCCGCGTTCGGCCGC
This sequence comes from Acidobacteriota bacterium, assembly GCA_050114655.1. Lineage (GTDB taxonomy): Bacteria > Acidobacteriota > UBA890 > UBA890 > UBA890 > JASFRZ01. The sequence continues at coordinate 8,014 of JASFRZ010000013.1, read as the reverse complement.
CTGCTCGCCGACCTGCGTGCTGCCGCGGCGGCGTCCTCCGTTGCCGAGTTGATCCGCATCACTGTCGAGCGCAGCGGCATCGCCGGCGTGCTGGAGCGTGAGGAGAACACCGAGGAGCGCCTGGCCAACATCGGCGAGCTGGTCTCCGCCGCGCACGATGTCGTCGGCGACGATTCCGACCACGATTCCAGGGGTGACGACGTCATGGCCTCCGGCGCCACCGAGACAACGAATGACAGCAAAGGGCTCGCCGAGCTTCGCCGTTTTCTCGACCGCCTCGCCTTGCTCGCCGACGCCGATACCGACCGCGCCGACAAGGACGGCGTTCGATTGATGTCGGTACACGCCGCCAAGGGCCTGGAGTTCTCCGTGGTCTTCCTCACCGGCATGGAAGAGGAGCTGTTTCCCCACGCCACCTCGGTCGCCGATGGCGACGTCGAGGAGGAGCGCCGCCTGTGCTATGTCGGCATGACCCGCGCCCGCCGCCGGCTGCTGATGAGCGCCGCGCGCAGCCGTCGGATCAACGGCCGCGAGCGCTGGCAGGAGCCGTCGCGCTTCATCAGTGAGATCGACCCACGCAACATCGTCGTGCGCGATTATCTCAGCCCGCGTGCCGTCGGCTCCAAGGAATACGCCCCGAGCTCGTTCTCCGGCCTCGGCGGCCGCACCGGCCAGCGGCAGCGCTCACGCCGCTCCCATGGTCGGCCCGGAGCCCGGCGCAAGAAGCCCACCGCCGCCCCGGTCGCGTTCTCCGGCCCCACCCGCCCCGCCACTGAGACGGATCTCGAGGAGGGCGCCACCGTGGTGCACCCCACGTTCGGCCCCGGCCGCATCACCTCCGCCGTCGGCAGCGGCGACAAGCTCAAGCTCGATATCCGCTTCAACAAGGCGGGGATGAAAACGGTCGTCGCCAAATTCGCCAAGCTGCAGGTCCCCGAACGCTAGTCGAAGCCGGGTGAAGCTCCCCTTGCCTTGATTGTCCCCTTTGTATACTGTCTGTCGACAATAACGACATCGATCCGGAGGCTCCCATGCCCAAGAGCGTCTTCATCGGCGAGTTCGAGCAACTCGTACTCCTCAGCCTGCTGCGCCTCGACGGCGAGGGCTATGCCCTGCCGTTGCGCGAGGGTCTCAACGAGGTTGCCGGGCGCAAGGTGTCGCGCGGCGCGCTGTACCGCACGCTCGAGCGGATGGAGCAGAAGGGGATGGTCACCTGGGAGCTGGAGGAGGGGATCCAGGATCGCGGCGGCCATGTGCGGCGCTGCTACCGGGTGACCGATGAGGGCGTTGCGGCGTTGCGCGAGGCACGTTACGCCTTGCTGGGCCTGTGGGACGGGCTCGAGGACGTGCTGGAGTGAGCGCGCGGCCGCCGCGCTGGGCCTACCGCCTGTTGCGCGCCAGCTTGCCGCCCGGCAGCGCCGGGGAGTCGATTCTCGGCGATCTGCACGAGGAGTATGCGCGCCGACCGGCGGGCCCACGGCGCGACCTGCGCTACGGCGCTGCGGCGCTGCGGCTGGCGCTCGGCTACCGACTGCGGCGCCGGCGACCAACCGCCGCATGGGACGGGCTGGCGCAGGACCTGCGCCAGGCGACGCGCGGACTTCTGCACCGGCCCGGCTACCTGCTGACCGCGGTGCTCACCTTGTCCGTGGGGATCGGTGCCACCACAGCGGCGTTCAGCATCATCTACGGCGCCCTGCTGCGCCCCTTGCCGTATCGCGAACCCGACCGACTGCTGCGCATCTACGGTTGGCGCAAGCAGTACTCCACCGACTCATTCAACTCGATGTCGCCCGTCAACTTCCGCGACCTGCGGGCGCGCGCGCGCAGCTTCGACGGGCTGGCTGCCTATCAGCATCGCTTTTTCAATCTCTCGGGGAGGACCGGCGATGACGAGCCCTTGCCGGTGCGCGTCTCGGGGCTACGAGCCGAGGCGGCGCTGCTCGAAGTGCTCGGCGTCCCGCCGCAAGTGGGTCGGCTGCTGACCGATGACGACGAGCAACCGGGAGCGCCGCCGGTGGCGGTTCTCGGCGACGACCTGTGGCGCTCGCGCTTCGGCGCCGACCCGGCGATCGTCGGCCGGACGATCCGCCTCGACCTCGTCGAGCACACCGTTGTCGGCGTGCTGCCAGCGTCGTTCGCCTTCCTACGCGATCCCCAGATCATGGTGCCGATGGATCTCGACGGGCCCGAGTTCACGCTGCGCCGGCGGCGCTCGATCGACGGCGTGGCGCGCCTCGCGCCGGGTGTCTCCGCCAACGCCGGGCTCGCCGAGCTGCAGGCGATCTTCGCCGACCTCGAGGCGGAGTACCCGGACGCCAACGAGGGCTGGTCGGTGACCGGCGTGGCCGAGCGCGAATGGCGCGTCCGGCGCTGGCGCGGCCAGCTGTGGCTGTTCGGCGGCGCGGTGTCGCTGGTGCTGCTCATCGCCTGCGGGAACGTCTCGGGGCTCATTCTGGTACGGGCCGAAGGGCGTCAACACGAGCTCGGCGTGCGCGCTGCGCTCGGCGCCGGACGTGCCCGGTTGGCGCGGCTGTTCGCTCTCGAGAGCCTGCTGGTATCGCTCGCCGGCGGGCTGCTCGGCGCGCTGCTGTGCCGCTGGCTGGTGAGCCTGGCGCTGGCAGCATATGCGAGCTCCATTCCGCGCGTCGAGGAGATCGGGGTGGATCTCCGCGCGGTGGCGTTCGCCTTCGTGGTGGCGCTGCTCAGCGGTCTGCTGGTGGCGCTTGCGCCGATACTTCAACTCCCCACCGGGACGCCGTACGGCGCGCTGCGGCGCAACGATCGCGCCGCTTCGGGGCGCACCGCGCCGCTGCGAAGGGCGCTGGTGGTCGGCCAGGTGGCGCTCGCCGTGGTTCTGGTCACCGGTGCCGGGTTGATGATCGACACCGTGCGCCGACTGCGCGATATCGACCTCGGCGTCGACGAGGAACAGGTGCTGACGTTCGGCGTCGGCCTGCCGGCGTCGCGTTACGCATCGCCGGCGTCGCAGAGCGCCTTCTGGGATCGGTTCGTCGCCGAGCTCGAGGCCATCCCCGCGGTGCAGGACGCCGGTCTGTCATCGCGCTTGCCGCTCAACGGCGGCACCAACGGCACCATGGTCCTGGGGGGCGAGCCCGACGTCGAACCGACCGCCGAGATGCTGGTCGAGATCCGCTCGGTGTCGCCCGGATACTTCGCCGCCGCCGGCATCCGCTTGCTGCGCGGCCGCATGCTGACCACCGCCGACCGCGATGAAGGCGGCGGGGTGCTGGTCAACGAGGCCTTCGAGCGCCGCCGCCTCGACGGGCGCGATCCGCTGCGCGCACGGCTGCGCCCCACCTGGTTGGCCGAGGAATACCCCATCGTCGGCGTCGTGTCCGACGCGCGCGAGTTCGGCCCGCTGGAGGAAGCACGTCCGACCGCCTACTGGATGGTGGGCACCGAGTCGCTCGGCATGATCACCGCCTACGAGTACGTCGCCCTGCGTACCACCGGTCCGCCGCGCGCCGTGCTGCCGCAGGTGCTCGATCGCCTCGGCGCCCTCGACGCCGACATCCCGGTGGTCGATGTGCAAACCCTCGACGAGATCAGCGCCGACTCGATCGGCGGGAACCGGCGCTCGACGTTGTCGTTGCTGAGTATCTTTGCCGGCGTCGCGCTGCTGCTCGGCGCCATCGGTATCTACGGCGTGGTCTCGTTCGGTGTGCGCTCCCGTGAGCGTGAGCTCGGCGTGCGTATGGCATTGGGCGCCAGCCGGCGCAGCGTCGTTGGCCTGGTGCTGTCGGAGGGCGTCCGAATGGCTATCCTCGGGGTGGTTCTCGGCTTGCTCGCCTCGCTGGTCGCCGGCCGACTGCTGGCCAGCCTGCTATACGAGGTCAGCCCGACCGAGCCCGGCGTGTTGCTGGCCGTGGCGGGCGTGCTGCTGGCAACGGCGGTGCTGGCGTCGTGGCTACCAGCGCTGCGGGCGGCGCGGGTGCCGGTCGTGGAGGCGCTGCGGCAGGATTGAGCGGGTGGCTTCTTGCAGGCTCCTCGCCGAACGGGGCTTCTCTCTCTTGTCCTTGGACCCGCCCCGCAGGTCTGTCGGAGGCGTACTCACGTACGTCGGAAGTAGACCAAGGAGTCGCAACGCCGACGCCGACGCCTTATCGCGCCCGCCTACGTGGCAACCTCTCGCAAGCGCGCCACCGCCACCACGTGGTCGCCTTCGCCGGCGTCGATGATTGTCACGCCCTGGGTGTTACGGCCCTGCACCTTGATGCCCTTGACCGCGGTGCGAATCAGCTTGCCGTGTGAGGTGATGATCATCACCTCACCGTCGTCGTCGACCAGCTTCGAGGCCACCACCGGGCCGTTGCGCGGGCTCGTCTTGATGTCGATGAGGCCCTTGCCGCCGCGATTCTGCGGGCGGTACCGCGCCACGTCGGTGCGCTTGCCGTAGCCGTTCTCGGTGACCGTCAGCATGGTGCCGGCCTGCCCGACGATGTCCATCCCCACCACCACGTCGCCCTCGGCGAGCTGGATGCCCTTGACGCCCATGGTGACGCGACCCATGGAGCGGCACTGCTTCTCCGGGAAGCGGATCGACTTACCCAGGTAGGTGCCCAGGAAGATGTCCTGCGCGCCGTCGGTCAGGCGAGCCGACAGCAACGAGTCGCCCTCCTGAATCTTGATCGCGATGATGCCGGTGACGCGCGGATTGGAGAAGTCCATCAGCGGCGTCTTCTTGACCAGACCCTGCTCGGTGGCGAACACGATGTAGTGCTCGTCGTCGAATTCCTCCACCGGCAGGATGGCGGCGACGTTCTCGTCGGCGTCGAACCGCTCCAGCAGGTTGGCGATGGCCTTGCCGCGGCTCGCCGGCCCCGCTTGCGGCAGGTTGTAGACCTTGAGCCAGTAGCCCATGCCCTTGTCGGTGAACACCATGATGTAGGAGTGCGTCGAGGCGGTGAACATGTGCTCGACGAAGTCGCCTTCCTTGGTGACCGCGCCGAGCCGCCCCTTGCCGCCGCGGCGCTGCTGTCGGTACAGGCTCAGCGGCGTGCGCTTGACGTAGCCGGCATGGCTGCAGGTGACCACCATCTCCTCTTCGGCAATGAGGTCCTCGACGGTGAAGTCGCGCGCCGAATGGACGATCTCGGTGCGGCGCGGATCGGCGAACTTGCCCTTCACGTCGCTGAGCTCGTCGACGATCAGACCCATCAGCTTCTTCTTCGATTCCAGGATGGATTCGAGCTCAGCGATCAGAGCACGCACTTCCTTGAGCTCGTTGATGATCTTGTCGCGCTCCAGCGCGGTGAGGCGCTGCAGGCGCATGTCGAGTACCGCCTGCGCCTGGATATCGCTCATCGTGAACTTCTTGATCATCTGCTCCTTCGCCGTCTGCGGGTCCTTCGATGAGCGAATGAGCTTGATGACCGCGTCCAGGTTGTCGAGCGCGATCTCCAGTCCTTCCAGGATGTGCGCGCGCGCCTCCGCCTTGTCGAGCTCGAACATCGTGCGCCGCGTCACCACCTCGCGGCGGTGCTCGATGAAGGCCTCCAGCATTCCCTTGAGGTCGAAGGTCTCCGGCACGCCGTCCTTGTTGATGGCCAGCATGTTGATGCCGAAAGACGACTCCATCTGGGTCTGCTTGTAGAGGTTGTTGAGCAGCACCTCGGGCTCGTCACCGCTCTTGACCTCGACGACGACGCGCACGCCCTCGCGGCTCGACTCGTCGCGGATGTCGGCGATGCCGTCGATCTTCTTGTCCTTCACCAGGTTGGCGATCTGCTCGATGAGCTTGGCCTTGTTGACCTGGTAGGGAATCTCGGTGACGACGACCTTGTCGCGACCGCGCTTGACGCGCTCGATATCGGCGCGCGCGCGGATACGGATAACGCCGCGGCCGGTCTTGTAGGCGCTGTCGATACCCGCCGCACCGTAGATGATGCCGGCGGTCGGGAAGTCGGGCCCGGTGACCAGCTCCATCAGTTCCTCGACGGCGATGTCGGGCTCCTTGATCAGCGCGACCGTGGCGTCGCACACCTCGCCGAGGTTGTGCGGCGGGATGTTGGTGGCCATGCCGACGGCGATGCCGGCGGAACCGTTGACCAGCAGGTTGGGGAACTTCGCCGGTAGGACGGTGGGCTCTTGCAGCGAGCCGTCGTAGTTGTCAATAAAATCGACGGTGTTCTTGTCGAGGTCGGCGAGCAGCTCGTGCGCGAGCCGCGTCATGCGCACCTCGGTATACCGCATCGCCGCCGGCGGATCGCCGTCGAGCGAGCCGAAGTTACCCTGCCCGTCGACCAGCGTGTTGCGCAGCGAGAACTCCTGCGCCATGCGCACGATGGTGTCGTAGACCGACTGGTCGCCGTGCGGGTGGTACTTACCGATGACGTCACCGACGACGCGCGCGCTCTTCTTGTAGGGCTGGTTGTAGTAGTTGCTGAGGTCCTGCATCGCATACAGCGTACGGCGATGCACCGGCTTGAGACCGTCGCGCACATCGGGCAGAGCGCGCCCGACAATAACGCTCATGGCGTAGTCGAGATACGACCGCTTGACCTCTTCCTCGACAGATACGGGGGTCTTGTCTTCGATGTTGTTCATGTGTTCCTGAGCGTCAGATGTCGAGGTTCTCTACTTCGTGTGCGTGGCTCTCGATGAACTCACGCCGCGGCTCCACCTTGTCGCCCATCAGGGTGGTGAATACCTGGTCGGCCTCCGCCATGTCCTCGATCGTCACCTGCAGCAGGCGGCGCGTTGTCGGATCCATGGTGGTCTCCCACAGCTGCTCCGGATTCATCTCGCCGAGACCCTTGTAGCGCTGCAACGTGATGCCCTTCTGCGCTTCCTTCATCAGATAGGAGAGAAGCTCCTCCTTGCTGTTGATGGTCCTGTCGACCGTGCCGTTGCTCGATACGGTGAAGGGCGGCTTGTGGAAGTCCTCGAGGTCCTGGTAGAGCGCGAACAGCCCGCGGTACTCGGGACTGTCGATGAAATCATGGTTGATCACCACCTTGACCGCCATCGCATCGCTGTCGCCGCCGCCGGACACCACCAACTCGTACAGGCCGTGCTCCTCATCGAGGTTCTTGTCCACGCCGTAGCCGCGCTTCTCGAGCGCCTTCTCGAGCCTGGCGAGATCCTTGTCGCCCTGCTCGAACTGCTTCTTGTAGCGGATCCCGGTGGCGCACAGCAACTCGAGCAGATCCTTCCAGTATTCGCGCCGCCGCAGCTTGTCGATGAAGAAGCGATAGCGGTGCAGCTTCTCGAGACGCTTGGCGAGGTTCTTGCCGGTGATCTCGGTCTTGGCGCCCTTGAACTTGACTTTGCGGTTGTCTGCCGCGCGCTCGACCAGATACTCAGTCATCTGCTTTTCGTCCGGCATGTACATGGCCTTTCTTCCGGCCTTGACGCGATACAGCGGCGGCTGCGCGATGTACAGGTTGCCGTTCTCCAGCAACTCCGGCATCTGGCGGAAGAAGAAGGTCAGCAGCAGCGTGCGGATGTGGCTGCCGTCGACGTCGGCGTCCGCCATCAGGATGACCTTGTTGTAGCGCAGCTTCTCGATGTCGAAGTCGTCCTCGCCGATGCCGGTGCCGAGCGCGGTGATGATGGTGCGGATCTCGTTGTTGGACAACATCTTGTCGAGGCGCGCCTTCTCGACGTTGAGAACCTTGCCGCGCAACGGCAGCACCGCCTGATACTTGCGGTCACGGCCCTGCTTGGCGGAGCCGCCGGCCGAATCACCCTCAACCAGGAAGATCTCGGCGTGCTCCGGTGAGCGCTCCTGGCAGTCCGCCAGCTTGCCCGGCAAGGCAGCGCTATCGAGGGCGCCCTTACGGCGCGTCAGGTCGCGCGCCTTGCGTGCCGCCTCGCGCGCGCGCGCTGCGTCGATGGCCTTCTGGATGACCCTGTTGATCGCCGTCGGATTCTCTTCGAAGAAGGCGCCGAGGTGCTCGTTCACCAGCGACTGCACCAGTCCCTTGACCTCGCTGTTGCCGAGCTTGGTCTTGGTCTGGCCCTCGAACTGCGGCTCCGGGACTTTTAC
>JASFRZ010000012.1:0-24662 GCA_050114655.1 Acidobacteriota bacterium | reverse complement strand
TGGTCTCCCTCGGCATGCGTTTCTACGGCTGGCGGCCGCGTTTCGGCTTCGAAACCGGTCCCTCCGCGGCCCGCTACGTGCCCGTGCGCACGCCGCGCCGCATGGTATTCATCGCCCTCTTGGTCTCGGCATTCATGTTCGGCATGGCGCATAGCACCAATCCCGTCGCCGCCACCCTGTTCGGCGTCGTGCTCGGCATCTCCTATCTGCGCGGTGGATGGGAATCGGCGGTAACGGCGCACTTCCTCGGCAACTACCTCCTCTTTACGGGTATCTACCTCTGAAACCCGGAGGCGGGTAAACTCGTCGTATGTAGAGACGGAGGCCGCCGTGCGGCTTCCACGATCGTTTTTTGCAAAGGAGCGGCTGTGTTCGAGTTCATGGGGCTGATGGGTGTCATTTTCGTGCTCGGGCTGGCGTTTCTCGCCATCACGATCCTCCTGCTGCCCTTCTACATCCTGTTCCGCCTGCTGGGCTTCGCCGTCAAGGTCGGAGTTGCCGGCATCTTCCTGGCCTTCATGGGCCTGCTGCTGCTGCCGGTGGCGTTGCTCGTCGGACTGGTGCTGTTCTTCAAGCTGCTGATCATCGGCATCCCGCTGCTCATTGCGATCGCCGTGTTCAGCTTCCTGGTGGGATTCTTCCGCCGCGACGAACCGCGCGTGGTGTACGTCGAGCCGCAGCAACAGCAACCGACCCGCTGACACCTCGCCCGCCGTACTCTTGCCGGTGGGCTTCAGGCGCCGCCTTCGCGTAGGACGCGCAACGCGCGCCGCACCTCCACACGCACCATCTTCTTGCGCCAGTGGTACGCCAGGTCGGCATTGTCGAGCGGCGTGGCGGCCCTGAATGCCGCGTCGGCGGCCACGTCGATGCGCTCGTCGGTGAGCCGCTCACCCTCCAGCAAGCCCGCGACGTCCACCTCCACAGGGTGGGTGTGGACGGCGCCGAGGACCAACCGGGCGTGCCGTACCCGGTCGCCGTCGAGCGCCAGGGTTGCCGCCACGCCCAGAATGGGGAAGTCGAAGCTTCCCCGCCGCCTCACCTTGCGATAGGTGCTGGCCATGCCGCCGACACGCGGCACCAGGATTTCGCTCAGGATCTCGTCGGGCCGGCGCGTCATGTACTCGATGCCGTCGTCTTGATACAGCTCCGCCAGGGGCAGCACGCGCTCGCCCGACGGGCCCACCAGCACCACCCGTGCGCCGAGGGCGATGAGCATGGGCGCGGCGTCGGACGAAGACACCGCCCAGCACTTCGAGCTGCCCGGGGCTACGAGGCAGACGTCGCCGGCGCGCTTCATGCAGAAGCCGATCGACTCGCGCCACTCGTGCGTCTGGTTGTAGTAGTTGCAGCGCGTGTCGACGCACAGGTTGCCGCCGATCGTCCCCTGCCGCTGAATCTGCGGATTGGCAATCTGGCGCAGCGCCTGCACAAGGCCGGGGGCGCTGGCGCCGACCTCCGGGAGCCCGGCGACGTCAGCGAGCCGCATCCCGCCGCCGATCACCAACTCGCCGTTGGCGCGGAAGGCACGCAGTTCGTCGAGCCCGGCCACCGAGACCAGCACGGAGGCGTCGAACTGGCGCCGCTTGAGGTTGGGGATCAGGTCGGTGCCGCCGGCCAGAACCATCGCCTCACCGGGATGGTCGGCGAGCGCGCGGGCGGCGTCGGCTACCGAGCGCGGCCGAAGGTAGCGGAACGGCGGCAACCTCAGCACGAATCCCCCCTCCCCTTTGCCGGGCGATCATTGCACTCCTCTGCAGCGGGGCGGCGCATCGTCTTCACCCACCCTTCGGGCGGCTGGTCGTACCACACCGGATCGACGACAACCGGCTCGGGCCAGGGATATTCCGGAACCCCGTCCGGCCCGTGCCGCGGCGTTTGCCCCTTCGCCTTGCGGTCGAGCGCGGCGAGCACCTTTTCGGGGGTGATCGGCAGCTCGTCAATACGCACGCTCACCGCGTCCTGGATCGCGTTGGCCACCGCCGGGGGCATCGGCAACAGGGGCCCCTGCCCCACCTCCTTGGCGCCGAAGGGGCCCTCGGCGTCGAGGGTCTCGACCAGGAAGGTCTCCACCGGCGGCATCTCGCAGATCGTCGGGCTCTTGTAGTCGAGCATCGACGGGAACTGGTGCTGTCCCTTCCGGAAGCGCTGCTCCTCCATGAAGATCTCGCCCAGTGCCATGTACACCGAGCCCTCCACCTGGCCACGCACCAGCGTGGGGTTGATGGCGCGACCGATGTCGTGGGCGATCCACACGTGCTCCGGCGTCACGATGCCGGTATCGACGTCGACATCGACCAGCACGACGGCGGCCGAGTACGAGTAAGCCGGAGTCGGACCGACCCCCGAGCCCTTGTACGGCCCGCCGAGCTTCTGCGGCGTGAAGGAGCCGGTCGCCGAGAGCTGGCCGAACATCGCCTCGGCGAGCGGCACGGCGTCGCGAAAGGCGATGCGCTTCCCGCTCGGCCGGCCGTGGACCTCGTGCACGATCTCGCCGGCGGCGGCGCGGAGTCGCTCGCTTCCCCCGCCTCGTGGGTGCGGACCATCGGCGCTACCGTCGAGCCCCAAGGTCGCGGGATCGAGATCGAGCGCCTGCGCCGCGGCCAGGAAGATCTTGTCGCGGATCTGCCCCGCTGCACTGATCGCCGCGTTGCCCATCATGAAGGTCACCCGGCTGGAGTACGAGCCCAGGTCGATCGGCGTGGTGTCGGTATCGGCACAGGTCAGCTGGACGTCGGCGGGATCGATGCCGAGAACCTCGGCAACGCTCATCGCCAGCACGGTGTCGGAGCCCTGGCCGATATCGATCTGCATGCATTTGACCGCCACGCCGCCGCCGCGATCGACCTTCAGGTCGACCGAGGTGTGCGGCATCTTGTTCCAATAGATTGGCAGCCCGGCGCCCGACAGGTAGGAGCCGACGGCAAGCCCGAGCCCCTTACCCACCGGTAGCTTGCCGCGCCGGTCGGGGTAACCGGACGCGCGCACGACCTCGTCGATGCAGCGGCGCAAGCCGCAGGAGGTCACCCGCATGTGGTTGACAGTCATGCTGTATTCATCGACGCAGATCGCCTTGCGGTACTCCGCCGGATCCAGTCCGAGCGCTTCGGCGACGCGGTCGAGATGGCACTCCAGCGCAAAGCGCGGCTGCGGCGTGCCGTGTCCCCGCTTGGGACCGCACGGCGGCTTGTTGGTAAACACCCGCACGCCGCGAAACCGGTAGGCGGGAATCTTGTAGGTCACCGTCTGCAGCGCGCCGGTGTAATAGGTGCTGGCGACGCCGTAGCTGCCGTAGCCGCCGCCGTCGAGGAAAGACTGGAAATCGAGCGCGGTGATGGAGCCGTCTTCCCTCACCCCCATCCTTACGTGCATCAACACCGGGTGACGGCCGCGATGGGCGTAGAAGACCTCTTCGCGGGTGAGGGTGATCTTCACCGGCCGGCCGGTGATCATCGCCAGCTTGGCGGCGCAGAACTCGTGCGGGAAGGGGTCGGACTTGCCGCCGAAGCCGCCGCCCACCGGCGCGGCGATAACACGGATGCGGCTCGCCGGCATCTGCAGCACCTTGGCCATCGCCTTGTGCACGTAGTGTGGCGTCTGCGTCGATGACCACAGCGTCACCTTGCCATCGGCACGGCAATCCGCCACCGCGGCGTGCTCTTCCATCGCCAGGTGATTGTTGCCGGAGTAGAAGTAGGTGTTCTCGAACACGTGGTCTGCAGCTGCGAACCCGGCGTCGAGGTCGCCGAACTGCAGGTGCACCTCCTTGTGCACGTTGTCGTGCGCGCCGTAGGCGTGAATGCGCGCCGGCGGATCGACGGAGCGCAATCCCTCTTCGATGTCGAAGGCGGCCGGCAGGTCCTCGTACTCGATCTCGATGAGGCGCGCCGCCTGCTCGGCGGTCTGCTCATCGGCAGCAGCCAGCGCCACCACGGGATCGCCGACGAAGCGCACGCGCTCGATTTCCAGCGGGTACTCGTCCTCGCTGACCGGCAGGATGCCGTATTTCACCGGCAGGTCCGCGCCGGTGATGATCGCCGCCACACCGGGGAGCGCTGCGGCGCGCGAGGTGTCGATGCGGATGATGCGGGCGTGTGGCCGCCGGCTGCCGACCAACTTGCCGTAGAGCATGCGCGGCAGGTGCAGGTCGTCGGCGTAGAGCGCCTGGCCGCTCGCCTTGCGCGGACCGTCGACCTTTGCGAGCGGCCGGCCGACGACGCTCAGATCGTCCTGCGCGCGTCCGTCGCTCATCCGCCCGCGGCCTCCTCGGTGTTGCGGGAGCGGGTCGCCGGGGCCGACTGGTGGCGCCGCCGCGCGGCGGTCTCGACCGCCTCGATGATCTGCAGGTAGCCGGTGCAGCGGCACAGGTTGCCGGCCAGTCCGTCGCGGATCTGCTCCTGGTCGGGCAACTCGATACGATCGAGGAGCGCCTTTGCCGACATCAGCATACCGGGCGAGCAGTAGCCGCACTGCGACGCACCGAGCTCGACGAAGGCGACCTGCAACCCGTCAAGCCGCCCGCCCCGCGCCAGCCCCTCGACGGTTTCGATGGCCCCTTCCTGCACCTCGACGGGCAGGGTCAGGCAGGACAACACCGGCTCGCCGTCGATCAGCACCGTGCACGCGCCGCATTCGCCGAGCTCACAGCCGTGCTTGGTACCGGTGAGGCCGAGCTCCTCGCGCAGCACCTCGAGCAGCGTCTTGTTGACCGGCGCGAGCAGCTCGTGCACCTCACCGTTGACCGTCAGGCGCAGGCGCTCGTTCTCCGGCATCATCGGTTCTCGAGCGCTCACGCGACCTCCCGCCCCGCTTCCCGCGCGCCGAGATCCCGTGACAGCGCGGCGGCCGCGCGGCGTACCCGCTGCGCCACCTCGGCAAGTCGCCGCTGCTTGAGCCGCGCGGCGACACCCAAGGCGCAGATCGCAGCCAGGACGTTGCCCTCTCCGTCGCGCACCGGGGCGGCGGCAGCGCGGATACCGTCGAGATACTCCTCGATGTCCGTGGCCACGCCGTTGCGCCGTACTCTTTCGAGCTCGCGATCCATTTCGTCGCTGTCGACGATGCTGCGGGCAGTAAACGCCGGCAGACGGCGCAGCCGCGCTGTGCGGTCGGGCTCGCCGAGGGCCGCGGCGAAAACCTTGCCGAAGGCGCCGGCCATGAGGTCCAGCTCGAAGCCCACGGGTGCGCTCACCCCCAGCGGTTCGGGGCTGTCCGCGCGGGCAGCCAGCACCGTGCCCGCCGTCGTGGGCAGCCCGAGCAGCGCGGTCAGGCCGGTTTCATCGGCAAGGGTACGCAGGTGCGGAGCGGCAAGTGCCGCCACGTCCGGGCGGCGGCCCGTCGCCCCGACGAGCGTCTGCAAGCCCGGACCGAGGCGATAACGGCGGGTGTGCTCATCGCACACCAGCAGGTCGTGATGGACCATGGTCGCGGCGATCTGAAAGGCGCTCGACTTGGGGATGGCGAGGTCACGCGACAGGTCGGAGATGCCCTTGCCGTCCTCGGCACTCCGAAGGTCAAGGAGCATGCGGATGGCGCGGTCGACCGCCGGAACGAGTTGGGCAGCGGGATCTTTCATGTTCTTTCACCTGAACGGCGTTCAGTATATCGAACACCGGCAACGTGCGCGAGCAGGCTGCTAAGATCGCCGCAGCGCATCCATCCCCGGACGACCCCATGCGACTCTGCAACATAGCTACTGCAACGATCGCGGCCTTCCTCACCGCTTCGGCGCTCGCCGCACTGCCCTCCCCTGCCGCACAATCCCGCTGGATCCCGCAGGTCAGCGGCGTTACTGTCCGCCTGCGCGGCGTCAGCGCGATCAGCGAGCAAGTAGCCTGGGCGAGCGGCGCCCGCGGCACCGTGCTGCGTACCGTCGACGGCGGCACGACGTGGGAAAACGTCTCGATCCCCGGCGCCGAGCAGCTCGACATCCGCGACGTCGATGCCTTCGACGCTGACATCGCCTACGCCCTCAGCATCGGCTCCGGCGAAGACTCGCGCATCTTCAAGACAACGAACGGCGGGCAGAGCTGGGAAGGCCAGTTCGTCAATGCCGAGCCGCTGGGCTTCTTTGACGCGATGGCCTTCTGGGACGCCGAGCGCGGCCTGGCGGTCAGTGATTCGATCGCCGGCGAGTTCTACGTCCTGCGCACCGAGGACGGCGGCCGCAACTGGCTGCGCATTCCGGCAGCGGCGTTCCCGCCCGCCCTCGACGGAGAAGGCTACTTCGCCGCCAGCGGCACCAACGTCGCCGTGTGGGGCACGCGGCACGCCTGGCTCGGTACCGGGGCGGCCGCGGAAGCGCGCGTACTGCGCAGCAGTGACCGCGGGCGCAACTGGGAAGTGGCGACCACCCCCCTGCCCGCGGGGCCGACCGCGGGCATCTACTCGATCGCCTTCCGCGACGCCAACAACGGCGTCGTCGTCGGCGGTGACTACACCAAGGAAGATGAGGCGATCGACAACGTCGCCGTCACGCGCGACGGGGGCACCACCTGGACGTTGCCGCTGGGACCCGGCCTGACCGGCTTCCGCTCGGCCGTCGCGGTCATCCCGGAGGCGCCCAATCCCTCCTGGATGGCGGTCGGCCCGAGCGGCCTCGACTACTCGGTCAACGACGCGCAGGGTTGGATGCCGGGCGAGTCGAACGGCTTCCACGCCATTGCCTTTGCGCGCGTCGGCACCGCCGCGTGGGGGGTCGGGGACGACGGCCGCATCGAGCGCTTCGGACCGTCGCGGCGATAGGCGATAGAGCTCAGCTACCCCCGAACTGCGGCCCGCGCTTGGCTCGGAAGGCCTCCAGGCCCTCCTTGAAGTCGTCCGAGTCGAAGCACTCCTCCTGCGCTTCGGACTCACGCGCCAGCGCAGCCTCGAGCGAGTCTTCCGCCCCCAGCCGCACCAGCCGCTTGGCGTGCGCCACGGCCAGCGCGGCAGCGCCGACGGCGAGCGCGCGTCGCTGCACGGCGGCGGCGAAATCCTCGTCGTCGACGATCCCGGTGATCAGACCGATCCGCAACGCCTCCTCGGCTTCTACGGGCGCCCCTGTCAGCACCATCTCGAGAGCCCGGCCGGCGCCGATCAGGCGCGGTAGCCAGAACGATGCCCCCCAATCCGGAATCAGGCCGAGCTTGATCCACGGCGCCGCGAACTTCGCTCCCGGAGCGGCCCAGCGCATGTCGCACGACAGTGCCAGCGACAGGCCGGCGCCCGCCGCTACGCCGTTGACCGCCGCCACGGTGAGGCCGGGAAAGGCCTGCAGCGCCAGCATCACCTCGCTGCCGGTGTGCAGCAGCGCGCGGAACCCGGCTTCGTCGCCGTCAGCGCGCAAGCGGATCATGTTGGCGACGTCGCCGCCGGCGCAGAACGCTCGCCCAGCCCCGGTCACCACCAGCGACCTCACGCTCGCGTCGGCGGCCGACGCGCGCACATGAGCGAGCATGACCTCGCGCATGTCGCCGGCGAGCGCATTGAGCTTTTCCGGCCGGTTGAGCCGGATCCAGGCAACGCCGTCGCGGACCTCGTAATCGACCTTAGGGGCTTCGGTCACGGCCGCTCCACCAGCAGCGAAGTACCCATCCCGCCGGAGACGCACAGCGTCGCCAGCCCGCGGCGCGCGCCGCGGCGCGCCATCTCGTGCAGCAATGTCACCAGGATGCGCGTACCGCTACAGCCGATCGGATGGCCGAGCGCAATGGCTCCGCCGTTGACGTTGAGCCGCTCGTGGTCGAGCTGCAGTTCGCGGTCGACGGCGATCACCTGCGCGGCGAACGCCTCGTTGAGCTCGATCAGATCGATGTCGGCCAGTCCGATCTCCAGCCCGCCGAGCAGCTCCCGCGTCGCCGGCACCGGGCCGATGCCCATGAACGCCGGATCGACGCCCGCCTGCGTGGCGGCGATCAAGCGTGCCACCGGCGTCACGCCGTGGCGCTCGGCGGACTCTTCGCTGAGCACCAGCAAGGCGGCAGCGCCGTCGGTGATGCCGCTGGCGTTGCCGGCGTGCACCGTGCCGTCCTTCTTGAACACTGCCGGAAGCCTGGCGAGCTGCTCGAGCGTGACGTCATCGCGCGGGTGCTCGTCGATATTCACCCGCAAGGGATCGCCCCTGCGCTGCGGGACCTGGACGCCGACGATCTCTTCGACGAAGCGCCCCGCCTCGCGCGCCGCCTGGGCGCGGTGCTGGGTACGCATGGCGTACTCGTCCTGCTCGGCGCGCGAGATGTCGTAGCGCTCGGCGAGATTCTCGGCGGTCTTGCCCATCAGCTCGCCGCACAGCGGGCACAGGAAGCCGTCACGATACATGCCGTCCACCAGCTCGTCGTTGCCCATGCGGTAGCCCCAGCGTGCCCGGGGCAGCATGTACGGCGTGTTGCTCATGCTCTCCATGCCGCCGGCCAGCACCACCTCGGCAGCGCCCATGGCGATCGACTGTGCCGCCAGGATGACCGTCTTGAGCCCGGAAGCGCACGCCTGATTGACGGTATAGGCGGGGGTCTCGAAGGGCACGCCGGCTGCCGCCGACACCTGCCGCCCCGGATTGGGGCCGCAGCCGCCCTGCCGGCCGTGGCCGATGATGGTCTCGTCGACGGCATCGGGAGCCACGCCGCTGCGCGCCAAGGCCTCGCGCGCCGCCACGGTGCCGAGCTCGACGGCCGAGACACTGCTCAGCGCGCCACCGAACTTGCCGATCGGCGTGCGCACCGGTGCGGCCAGCACCACCGGGCGCGTTGTGCGGAAGTCGAACATTCGACCAATCCTCAGCGGGACGATCGGGTGGCTGACGCAGGCGTTGAGCCGGCTAGCCGAGATCGACCCAGACGTTCTTGACCTGTGTGTAGTGCTCCAGCGCGTGCACGCCGAGCTCACGACCGTAGCCGCTCTCCTTGTAGCCGCCGAACGGCGCCGCGGCGTCGTAGCGGTTGTAGGTGTTGACCCACACCGTGCCGGCCTGCAGCCGCCGCGCGACGCGGTGCGCGCGGCCGATGTCGCGGCTCCACACCGCCGCCGCCAGACCGTAGGGCGTGTCGTTGGCCTGCGCGATGGCGTCGTCCTCGTCCTCGAAGGTGATCACCGCCAGCACCGGACCGAAGATCTCCTCCTGCGCAATGGTCATCGAGTTGTCGACCTGGTCGAACACCGCCGGGCGCAGGAAGTAGCCCTTGCCGCCGACGTCGGCGCGCTCGCCGCCGGTGCGCAACCGCGCGCCCTGGCTCTTGCCGGCCTCGACGTAGCCCAGCACGGTGTCCATCTGTGACTCGGAGACAATCGCGCCCATGCGGGTCTTGGGATCCATCGGATCGGCCGGCACCATGCGTTCGGTGCGCTCGACGACGCGGTCGATGAACTCCTCGGCGACCGACTTCTCGACGAACAGCCGCGAGCCGGCGGCGCACACCTCGCCCTTGCCATAGAAGATGCCGATGGTCGCCCCCTTGACCGCCGCATCGAGATCGGCATCGGCGAGCACGACGTTGGGCGACTTACCGCCCAGCTCCAGTGTGATCTTCTTGAGCGTGTCGGCCGAGCGCCGCAGGATGTTCTGACCGGTGGAGGTCGCGCCGGTGAAGGCGATCTTGTCGACGCCGCGGTGCTCCACCAGCGCGTTACCGACCACCGAGCCGCTGCCCGTCACCACGTTGAATACCCCCGGCGGCAGTCCCGCCTCGGCGGCCAGCTCGGCGAGCTTGAGCGCGGTCAGCGAGGTGTTGCTGGCCGGCTTGACGATGACCGTGTTGCCCATCGCCAACGCCGGCGCGATCTTCCACGAGGCCAGCAGCAGCGGGAAATTCCACGGAACGATCGCGGCGACCACGCCGAGCGGCTCGCGCAGCGTGTAGTCGAGCGCCTGGCCGCTCACCGGGATGACCTCGCCGTGCACCTTGTCGGCCCAGCCGGCGTAGTACTGGAAGACGTCGGCGACCATCGGGATGTCGACGTAGCGCGACTCGAAGATCGGCTTGCCGTTGTCGAGCGTCTCGAGGACGGCGACCTCGTCGACGTGCTCGCGCAGCAGCTCGCCGATACGCCAGATGACACGCCCGCGCTCGCGCGCCGGCATCTCCGCCCACCTGCCCGCGCCGAACGCGGCGCGCGCCGCGGCGACAGCGTCGTCGACGTCCTCGACCGAAGCCGCGGCGACGTCGGTGATCGGCTCCTCGGTGGCGGGGTTGACGGTGACGAAGGTCGCACCGTCCTTGGCATCGCGAAACTCGCCGTTGATGAAGAGCTTCGCCGGGGCGGCGGCAATGGCGTCAGCGACCTCCACGGACATCGCACACTCTCCTTCCCCGGCGCAGGCCGGGGGCTGCGCAGGCCGGGACGGCGCTCAGCGACCCTTGAACTCCGGCTTGCGCTTGTCGATGAAGGCCTGCAGGCCCTCCTGCGCGTCCTCGGTGACGAAAAGGCGGTTCTGCAGCTCGCGCTCCAGCGCCAGGCCGTTGGCCAGAGCCATCTCGGTGCCCTCCTGCACCGCCACCTTGATCAGGCCGACTGCCTTGGTGGCGCCGGCATTCAACCTGGCGGCGTATTCCTTGGCGAAGGCGACCGCGTCGCCCTCGCAGACGTCGTTGACCAGGCCGATGTCCTTGGCCTCCTCGGGCGAGATGGTGCGGCCGGTGATCATCAGGTCGAGGGCGCGCCCCTTGCCGACCAGGCGCGGCAGGCGCTGGGTGCCGCCGGTCCCCGGCAGCACGCCGAGGGTGACCTCGGGCAGGCCGATCTTGCCGCCGCTCTTCATGAAGCGCAGATCGCAGGCCATGGCGATCTCCAGGCCGCCGCCCACGCAGTGGCCGTTGATCGCCGCGATGACGATCTTGGGGATGCGCTCCAGCTCCATCAGGGTCTCCTGACAGTGCAGGCAGAACATCGCCTTGTACGCCGGGTCGCTCTTCTTGAGCATGTTGATGTCGGCGCCGGCCGAGAACATCTTCTCGTTGCCGGTCAGGATCATCACGTTGACATCTGTATCGAGTCGAATGTCCTCGACGATGGCGTCGAGCTCCTTCATGAGCTCGAAGTTGTAGGTATTCGCGGGGGGCACGTTGATCGCCACGACGGCGGTGCCGTTTTCCTTTTCGACAGTGAAGCCCTTGTAGGACATGGACGAACTCCGGCTGGCACGGTGAGGAAGTTCCTGGTACGGGAGGGCGGCTCGCGGCACCAGAGCGCGCCCGAAATCGCCGTCAGGGTACCATATGCTAAAGTTTGCGCTCGTGGGCGCTCCGCCGACTCGGCTGCGATCGCAGGCCGGCGCTCGATCGGTGACAACAGCACAGCGAGTTCTTGATCTATGCGTGTCAAAGTCGTTCGCACCCCGGGTGAAGTGCGCGACAGCATCGGGCACAAGGTCATCGTTCGTAAGGACTGGAAAGGCACCGTCGAACGCGAGCTCGAGCCCGAGGAAATCGCCGCCGCCGGCTTCCATCCCAAGCAGCAGGAGAAGTTTTACCTGATCAAGTTCGACAAGTGGGAGCAGCCCATCGTGCTGCCGGGTACCCACATCGTCGTTCTGAGCAGTGGCCCGCGCTGAGCCCGCAGCTCAGCGGCCCTCCTGCAGTCTCCGCCAGGCCCGTAGCGCGTAGCGATCGGTCATGCCGGCGACGTAGTCGGCGATCACCACCGTCGGCGTCTCGTGCTCGAAGCGGGCCTGGTGGCGCAGCGGCAGCCGCCCGGGATCTTCCTGGTAGGCGGCCACTAGCCCGGCGATGACGCGGCGTGCGTTGGCCATCTCCTGCTCGACGCGCGGGCTGCGATACAGACGAACCATCAGAAACGAAGCGATGGTCTCGATCTCCGCCACCACCTCCTCGCTGTGTCCTACCAGCCGTCCGTCGTGTGCGCGCACCGCCTCGACGCTGTCGATGCCGGCGGCGCGGATGCGCTGGGTGGAGCAGCTGATGAGGTCGGTGACGAGCAGATCGAGCAGCGCGCGGATGGTCTCGTTGAAGCAGGCGCGCTCGTCGGCTTCGGGGTGACGATGCCGCTGCCGCTCCCACAGGCGGGCGAACACCGGCACCTCGTCGCGGAGCGCCCGCACCGACAGGATGTGAGCCTCGACGCCGTCGTCGATGTCGTGCACGTTATAGGCGATCTCGTCGACCCAGTCGATGATCTGCGCTTCCAGCAGCGGCTGCTGCTGCGGGCGATAATCCTGCAGCTCGGCGTGGCGGAAGCGGTCATAGCGCGTGGTGTGCTTGACGATCCCCTCGCGCACCTCGTAGCTGAGGTTGAGCCCGGGAAACTCGGCATAGCGTTCCTCGAGCTCCTCGACGATGCGCAGCGAGTGGCGGTTGTGCTCGAATCCGCCGGAATCGGCGAGCAGCTCGTCGAGCTCCTCCTCGCCGGCGTGTCCGAAGGGCGGATGCCCGAGGTCGTGCGCCAGCGCGATCGCCTCGGCCAGCGTCTGGTTCAGGTGCAACGCCGCGGCTACGGTGCGGGCGATCTGCGCCACTTCGATGGTGTGGGTCAGGCGGGTGCGAAAGTGGTCGCCTTCGTAGTTGGGGAATACCTGCGTCTTGTACTCCAGGCGCCGGAAGGCGCGCGCGTGAATGACGCGGTCGCGATCGCGCTCGAAACAGCTGCGGTAGGCGTGCTCCGGCTCCGGATAACGGCGTCCTTCGGACTCTTCGGCGCGCGCGGCATAGGGCGCCAGCTCGAGAGGATCGCGCAGATGACTCATGGTAGGTGACATTAGAACCAGCGCCGGCAAAAGGAAAACTGCGCGCGTTGACCCACGACCCCCTACGGGACTATCCTTAAGGCGTGGGTCCCCTCCACTGACACCCCTCCTTCCAGCGTGCGCGGGGGGCCGTCGCCTGATGGCGACGCCTGAGAAACGGGGTGCCGTGATGATGCGCCGACACGCTATCAGCTACCTCTTCGTGGCCGCAGTGTTGCTGTGCGTCGCCTTACCGTATGGGGCGCTCGCCCAGCAGACGGTCGACAATGCCGTCGGCGAGATCCCCGCCCGCCTGGGCTACCTCGAAGGCACCGTCACGGTGCAGCGCGCCGCCGCCGGCGAGACCGAGGACGCGGTAATCAATCTGCCGCTCGGCAGCGGCGATCGGGTGTGGAGCGCAGAGGACGGCCGCGTCGAGATCATGTTCGAGGACGGCACGACGCTGTGGCTCGATGCTCGCACGACGCTCGACTTCGTCAGTCTGCCGCGCCCCGCCGACAACGGCGGTGCGATCGTCCGCCTGTGGACCGGCAGCCTTTTCGTGGAGCGCCCGGCGACCCAGGGGCTCGCCATGCCGCTGCGGCTCGACGCGCCCAACGGCACGGTGTCGCTCGATCAGACCGGCCTGTTCCGCATCGACATCGACGATGAGCAGGCAGTGTGGCTGTCGGTTTACGACGGTGCCGCCGTGCTCACCGCCGGCGGCCTCAGCGAACGGGTAACCGCCGGGCGGCGCTCCCTCGCCCAGGCCGACAGCGCGCCGGCCAACGCCGTGGCGTTCAACACCTCGGAAGTCGACGACTTCACCGAATGGCGCGACCAGCGCATCGCATTGCTCGCCGACACCCGCCAGTACGTCGAGCAGCGCGAGTACGTGCCGCGCACGGTGGCCTACTACGCCGCCGACCTCGAGCCTTACGGCGCGTGGGGCTACAACCCGACGTACTCGGCCTGGTACTGGAAGCCCTATGCCGCAGTGGCCTGGTCGCCGTATCGCGATGGCCGTTGGGTGTACACGTATGCCGGCTGGACCTGGGTTCCGCGTGCGCCCTGGGGCTGGGTGACGACGCACTACGGCCGCTGGCAGTACACCAGCGGCGGCTGGATCTGGTTCCCCGGCTCCGTCTGGGCTCCGGCCAGCGTGAGCTGGTACGTCGGCGGAGACTACGTGGGATGGGCCCCGCTCAACTACTGGGGTCGCCCCGCAGTCGACTTCGGCGTGTACTTCGGCGGCGGCATCGGCGTCAGCGTGAACATCGGGCTCGGCGGCTACTACGGCTGGCCCTACTACGGCTACGGCTATCCCTACTACGGGTATTCTTACTGGGGCCCCGGCCGTCCGTACTGGGGCTACCGGCCCTACTACGGTTGTTGTGGCTACGGCGGCGGCGGCTGGGGGCCGGGGAAACCCTGGCGACCGGGCCGGCCTGGGCACTACCCCACGCCCTACCGCGATCGCTGGGCCTATAACGGCAACCCGATCGGATCCGCTTCGGGGACCGGCCGCGTGGTCAACGGCCGCGGCTACTCCTCCGGACTGGCGAACGCCTGGACGATGGTCCCGGCGAGCGAGCTGTCGAGCCGGAGCGCCGGACGCGCCGCGGTGGCGCGCACCGCGCTACCGCGCGGCCTCGATCAGAGCAGCAAGGCGTTGGTGAACGGCAACCTGCGGGCGCGACGGCCCACCGATCTGTTGCCGTCGCAGGTCGGCCGGGCACAGCCCGCGCCGACTGCCGGCCGGCGCGCTGTGAGCGCCGGCGGCGCACCCGCCGTCAGCGGGGCGAACCGCGCCACCACCACCGCGGCGCCCACCGCCACGGCGCGCCGCGCGGTGCCGTCTACCGGACAGAGCCGGCCCGCCGTGACCTCACCTGCCCGCACACCGACGACGCGCTCCTCGGCGCGCACGACCAATCCCGTGACCGGCGGCGTTCGCTCGCCCACGCCGACGCGCCAGGCTACGCCGCGGAACGGCGCGGTGGCCCCGCGGGCCACGGTGCCGACGCCCAGTGGCGCGGCGCGGGCAACCACCCGCGCCCGCACCCCCACGACGGGCGCGACCCGCTATCCGACAACCGGCGCGGCGCGTTATCCGAGCACCGGGGCCACGCGCCCCACGACCACCTACCCCCGCAGCGCCACCGCGCCGCGCACCCCGTCACCCGGCAACGCCCGGCCCTCGACGAGCGTGCGCCGCGCATCGCCATCACGCCCCGTCGGCGGCGCGCGCAGCACCCCGACGATTCGCAGGGTCCCCACCGGACGCGCCCCGAGCACGGTGCGCCCGGCCCCTTCCGTCGGCGGTGCCCGGCCATCCACCGGCGTGCGGCCGTCCGGCAGCGTTCGACCCTCCGGTAGCGTGCGGCCATCGGGCGGCGTGCGGCCGTCCGGTAGCGTGAGGCCGTCGGGCGGCGTGCGACCCTCCGGCGGAGTGCGGCCCTCCGGCAACGTGCGGCCGTCCGGTAGCGTGCGACCTTCCGGCGGCGTGCGGCCATCCGGCAGCGTGCGTGCCCCGGCTGTCAGGCGTCCGAGCGGCAGCGTTCGCCCCCCTGCCAGCCGTCCCGGCGGAGGAGGAAGTCGTCCCAAGGCCCGCCCCGCGAAGCCGCGCGGAGGCTCCGGCGGAGGCTCCGGTAACTGAGCGTGATTTCGCCCCGCTGACGGCCCCTCGTGAGGGCCGTCAGCGGGGTGTTTGCGGCGTTTCACGCGGCCTGCGTTCAGTTGCAATCCCCCCCCTGCTGCACTACCATCCTCCTGACTCGAGGGCGAAACCTCGTCCGAATCACCCGGCAGATCCCGAAGAGATGAAGGTCGAGAGCCATAAGTTTGAAGTCCAGAGCAACGAGCGACTGGACCTCGTCGATCTGACGCAGAAGGTGCGCGAGTTGTTCAACGGCTCCGCGGTCAAGCAGGGAATGCTCTATCTGCACTCCATGCACACCACCACGGCGATCATGATCAACGAGTGGCAGGACGCCCTGATCGGAGATCTCAAGAAGTTCCTGCAGGGGATCGTCGACGACAGGGACTACTTCTGGCACAACGACCCCGAGCACAGCGACTGCGTGCGCAGCAACGCCACGTCGCACCTGCGCTCCGCGGTGCTGTCCCACAACGTTGTCGTTCCGATCGAGGACGGCAAGCTCGCCCTCGGTCAGTGGCAGAGCATCATATTCGCCGACCTCGACGGGCCGCAGAAGCGCTCGGTGATGGCGCAGATCATCGGCGAATAGTCGACGCGGGCGTTTCTAGTTCGCGCTCGGCCAGACCCGCCCCGGTGCGATCGTGACACGGTCCTTGAAGGACTCCCAGGTGAAATGCCGGTGGGTGATCTCCGGCTCGGTGGCGCTCCAGCACCACAGTACGTTCGGATCCGGGGAGCGGAAATCGACTGTAAATATGCCCTTGGGTGCTGCCCCGAGCTCGAGTACCGCATCCTGCCAACCTGTCAACAGTGCGCGCGTCTCCGCCTCGAGGGCTCGGCTGGCCTCCTCGTCGTTTTCATCGTACGCAGCGCGTAGCTCCTGGAGCCGCTCCTGCACACGGGCGGTGAGCTGGGCCACTTCCGGCACCGCGCGATTGGCTTCTTCCAGCGTGAATACGCGGTAGGGATACACGGGAAAATCTCCGTAACTTCCCACGAACATTGAAGATGCGACGTTTTTTCCGGACCCCGTCGGGTGTCGCATCAGAGCGCCACATGTCCCTTGCGGCGCGGCTCCGATGAGCTTATCATCTTGCCGTCTGCATCCGTCTTTTCCGGGCGGGCGGGGTCAGCCCCCCACACCCGACCCCCCGCCCGAGGGATTCCGGGAGCCACCCACCGCCCACCCCACCGGAATCCCTTCGTCTACACGCGCCGGGCAGCCGCGGCGCTCGGCGCCGAAGAGCAGGTCGAGATGAGCTTTCAACCGTTCGCAATGGAGCGTTGGCAGTCCACCTACGAGCACGACGTGCGCTTCAACCTGTCGGAGAGCGGCGTCGAACCGCTCACCATCGCCGAGCTCGTCGAGCTCGCCGGGTTGACCTCCGAAGACGTCCTCACCACCTTGCTGGAATACAACCCGTCGAACGGCTCCGCGACCCTGCGCGACCGTATCGCGGCGATGTACCCCGGCGCCTCGCGCAACAACGTGCTGGTGACCAACGGCGGCGCCGAGGCCAACTTCGTCATCTCGTGGGAGCTGTGCTCTCCGGGTGACGAGATCGTCTACGTGGCGCCCAATTACATGCAGGTGCCGGGGATGGCCGCCAACTGGGGGTGCGTCGCGCGCCCCTGGAACCTGCGCGAGGACGACGGCTGGCAGCCCGATCCGGCAGAGCTCGACACGCTGGTGGGCGACAAGACCCGATTGATCCTGGTCACCAACCCCAACAATCCAACCGGCGCGGTGCTGCCCGACTCGACCATGGACGCCATCGTCGCCGCCGCCGAGCGGGTCGGCGCGTATATCCTGGCTGACGAGATCTACCGTGGCGCCGAGCTCGATGGCGTCGAGAGCCCGTCGTTTCACGGTCGTTACGACCGTCTGATGATTACCTCGGGCCTCTCCAAGGCCTATGGGTTGCCCGGGCTGCGGCTCGGCTGGGCCGTCGTACCCGAGGACATGGTCGAGGAGCTCTGGGCACGCAAGGACTACACCTCGATCTCGATGGGGGCGCTGTCCGACAAGCTCGCCGCCGCGGCGCTCGTACCTGAGGTACGCGACCGGCTGCGCGCGCGCACACGCGGAATTCTCAACGAGAACCTGCCGGTGCTCGAGGAATGGATGTCACAGCGCGGCGTTTTCACGTGGCAACGGCCGCGCGCCGGGGCGATCGTGTACGCGCGCTACGAGCTGCCGATCGGCGGCCTCGAACTCGCCGAGCGCCTGCGCGTCGAAGCCGACTGTCTCATCGTGCCCGGCGAGCACTTCGACATGCCGGGCTTCGTGCGCCTCGGCTTCGGCCCCGAGACGGTACGCCTGAGCGAGGCGCTCGAGCGCTGCGCGGCGGTGATCGATCCCCTCAAGGACGAGCGTTGAGCGCGACATGACGGGAACACGCGTATTCTCCGGCATCCAGCCGAGCGGCGAGCTACACCTGGGCAACTACTTCGGCGCCATCCGAAACTGGGTGCGCATGCAAGACGAATACGACTGCGTTTACTGCGTGGTCGACTACCATGCCGTCACCAGCCGCACCGGGCGCGAATCCGACAAGCTGCAGGACCCGAACGTCGAGTCGCTATCCGCCATGTCGGTGCGCATGGCCGGTGACCTGATTGCCTGCGGGATCGATCCGCAGCGCTCGATCCTGTTCGTGCAATCGCACGTGCCGCAGCACACCGAGCTCGCCTGGGTGTTCAACTGTGTCGCTTCCTACGGCGATCTGCAGCGGCAGACTCAGTTCAAGGACAAGTCCGAACGCTCGGATTTCGTCAGCGTCGGGCTGTTCACCTATCCCGTGCTGCAGGCAGCCGACATCCTCCTGTATCACGCCGCCAAGGTGCCGGTGGGCGAGGACCAGGTGCAGCACCTCGAGCTCGCGCGGCGCATCGGCCGACGCTTCAACATGCTCGTCGGCGAGGAGTACTTTCCCGAGGTCGAGCCCGAGCTGACCGAGGGCAAGCGCATCATGTCGCTTGCCGAACCGACGCAGAAGATGAGCAAGAGCCTGGGAGAGAAGCACTACATCGGCCTGATGGAGGAGCCCGAGGCGATCTGGAAGAAGATCCGCACGGCGGTCACCGACACCGGCGACGTCGCCGGTCAGGACATGAGCCCCGGCGTGGCGAACCTGTTCGAGTTGCTGCGCTTGAGCGAGGCGCCGACCGACGTCATCGACGGCTTCAAGCAGCAGCACGACGCCGGGGAGATTCGCTACGGTGACCTCAAGACCGCGGTGCGCGATCACCTGATGACGGTGCTCGACCCGATCCGCGTGCGCCGCGCCGAGCTGTCTGACGACATCGTGCGCGACATTCTCGTTGAAGGCGCGCAGCGCGCCGGCCAGATTGCCGAGCGCACGATGGCCGAAGTACACCGCATGATCGGAGTGGGCGCTCCGGGCCGGTAGCGGGAGCAAAGGCTTTCGCCCGCACGGCCGAATTCGGAGGAGAAACGCGGGCCGGCGGCGCCGGTCAGCTACCCGAAGCGCGCGCCTCGATGCGCGGCGTCTGCCAGAGCGCCGGCAACATATCCGGGCTCACGGTGCGCGTCAGATCTTGCGACGTGCCGTCGGCGGAGGTGATGCGAAAGCGTAGCTCCAGCTCACCGTCGGCAGTGAATACCTGCTCGGGCGAATACGCGACCAGGTACGCGGTCAGCGGGTCGTTGCATGGTGCCGCACACACGAAGTAGCCGGTCGCCGAGCTGTTACCGAGGCGGGTCCGGTGCAACGCGTAGCGGTCGATGCTGGCGCTCCCCATGCCGAGGTTGGTTTCCTCGCCTGCCGGACCGATCTCCACGATCTGGGAGTCGCTTGCGCCGGCGTCGACCTCGACCACCAGCACGCGAGTTTCCTGCGAGGTGATGTTGAGCTGAAGCGCGCCACCGAAGCCGGCCATCGCACAGCCCACGGCGCCGGCCAGCAGCACCGCCACTGCCCCGACGCTCAGTGCACGACGCGGTCGAATTGCAGAAATGAAGGACATCCGAAGTCTCTCCGCCACCCTGTCAGCAACCGCCCCGGTCACCCCCTGACTCTACACTGCCGCCCCGGGGGGGCAAAGGGCGCGAGCGCGCTCGACCAACTCGATGACACGCGCCCGCAACCCGTCCACCAGCGCGCCATCGTCGCCGTCGTCGCGGGGGGAGAGCGCGGCGCCGAAGCACAGCCCCACCGGGTGGCGCTGTTTCTTGCCCTGGCGCGGCCATACCCGATGGGCGCCCCAGATGCCGGCGGGTACGATCGGCACGCCGAGATGATTGGCGAGGATACCGGCGCCGCGGCGGAACTCGCGCACGCTGCCGTCGATCGAGCGCGCGCCCTCGGGGAAGATCACCAGGATCATGCCGCGCCGCAGCCCCTCGGCAGCCGCCTGCATGGCACGCTCGAGGTTCGCGTTGGGGTCAATCGGCACGTTGCGCACGAGACGTCCCAACCGGCTGCCGATCGCCCCCTCGAAGTACTCCGCGTAGCCGACGAAGAATACCCGGCTGAGGGCAGAGCGCGGCAGCGCCATGCACAAAAAGAACGGGTCGAGGTAGCTGGAATGGTTGGCGCACAGCAGAAACGGCCCCTCCTGCGGCACCTCGCCGACGCCGTCGACGCGGAATCCGGCGATCAGGCGCCACAGGCCGCGACAGAGCCGCAGCAGCAGCCACATGAAAGGCTCGACGAGCGGGCGACGACCGAGATAAGCGTCGATACCCGTAGGCGCCCGCCGCAACACCGCGTCCCAGTTGTCCGCTACCGCTGCCGGGGCCGCGGCATCGATCGCGCGTGCTGTACCGTCCTGCGAGGGGGCCGCATCGAGCGCCGCAATCAACTCGGCCACGGTGTGCACCCGGCCGACGGTCTCCTCGTCCACGGTCACCCCGAGCGAGCGCTGCAGCTCGGCGAGCATCTCGATGCGATCGAGCGACTCCAGGCCGAGGTCGATGTCGAGGTGAGCCGTCGGCTCAACGCGCGCCCGCTTTGCGTAGCGTGCCACCACCTCGATGACCGCGGGGGCCCACTCCGGCAGCTCGCCGAGATCCGTTGGCGCCGCCAAGCCGCTCGAATCATCGTCCGGCTGATCGGCCGGCCCGCGGGCCGCCAGCTCCTGCTGCAGTACGAAGCGCTTGATCTTGCGTGACGGCGTGCGCGGTAACGGCTCCGCCCGCATCTCCAGGCTGGTGAGCCGCTGCGGCCCGGGCAGCTTCGCGCCCATCCCCTCGAGCTCCCACATGATCATCTCGCGCACGTTGACGTAGCCGCGACGACGCGCTGCCTCGAGATCCGGCACGACGACGGCGTGCAGGCGCTCCCCCTTGCCTGCCTCGTCAGGGATGCCGAGGACACAGATCTCGTCGATCAGCTCGCTCTGCCCGTAGTAGCCCTCGAGTTCGTCGGGGTAGATGTTCTTGCCGGACGACAGCACGATGACATCCTTGGCGCGGCCGGTGATCTGCAGATGGCCGTCGGGCAGCAGGCGTCCCAGGTCCCCGGTGCGCAGCCATTCCCCTTCCAGCACATCTGCGGTGGCCTCGGCGTTGCGGAAGTAGCCGCTCATGATGCTCGGGCCGGTCGCCCACACCTCGCCGATGCCCTCTTCGTCGGGCTCGTGGATGCGCACCCTGACGCCATCGATCGGCTTGCCGACGGAATCGCCGCGCAGCTCGTCGAGCGGCGTCGCCGAGATGATCGCCGTGGCTTCGGTCAGACCGTAGCCCTGGGCCATGCAGAAGCCCCAGTCGAGGAAGTCCTCGTAGATCTGCGCGTTCATCTTGGCTCCGCCGGTGATGAACAGCCGCATGCGGCGCCCGAACGGCGCGTGTACCCGGCGTAACAGCCAGCGCCCCAGCGACCAGCCGAAGCGTCGCCGCGCGGAACGACTGACGGTCAGCAAAAGCCGGGCGATGCGCCGCCGCATTCCGGGCGCGTTGTCGATCGCACCCGTCACGCGGTCGTGAAATCGGTAGAAGAACGCCGGCACGCAGACGAACACCGTGATGTCGTGGCGGCGGAAAGCGTCCATGATCGACTCGGCGGTCAGCTCGTACAGAAAGACCACCCGCGCGCCGACGTACAGCGGCCCCAGGCAGTTGGTGATCAGCGGGAGCACGTGGAAGAGCGGCAGGATGCCGAGGATACGGTCGGCGGGGCTGAAATGGACCCTGGCGACCCCGGCGCGCAGGTTCTCCAGCACCGCCCGCTGCCGGATCATCACCCCCTTGGGGTCGCCCGTGGTCCCGGATGTGTACATGATGCTGCCCAGGGTCTCGTCGTCCGCGAGCGCGGGACGCCAGTCACTCGCCTCGGAGCCGTGCTGGTCAACGAAGGCGTCGAATGAGGCCAGTAGCTCGAGGTCGGGGATGGCGGCGGTCTCTGCGTCGACATTGTCAGAAGACGGGCCGCTCGTCGCGCTGCCCTGCTCCGGCTCGCCGTCCCACGAGGCGAATGCCACCGGCTCGTCACCCTGGCGGTCCGGGCACAACAGCAGCGGCGGGCTCGTCATCGTGGCACACGCTGCGCGCAGCTTGGTCGACAATGTCTCGGACGTGAAGCAGGCCACCGCCCCGGAGTGGCCGAGAAGCCGCGCGAGGACATCCTCGTCGAGCGCCGGGTCGAGCGGCACCGTGATGCCGCCCGCGTACCACACGGCGAGATAGGCGACCGGCCAGGCTGGCCGATTCTCCATGCACAGCGCGACGCACGCGCCGTCGCGGAAGCCGGCGCGCCGCAGCGCCTCTCCGAGGCGTTGGGCGCGCTCGACCAGGCCACCGTAGGTCAGTACGGTCGAGCGCCCGCCGTCGGCAATCTCGAACGCCACCGCGTCGGGATCCCGAAGCGCGTGGGCGTGGACGACCGAGAGGTAGCCGGAGTCAGGACTCATCGCTGCGAGCGTGCCGGGCGGCGGTAGATGGCAGGCCGTGATGAGAGTCCCATGGCTCGGCTAGCGATTCCTCTTGAACATCGCCTCCAGCACGTAACGCGCGATGCGCGGGTTCTTGCGCAGGCGGCGACAGGAGTATGGGTACCACATGGGGCCGAACGGCACCGCGACGCGCAGCGGATGGCCGGCCTCCAGGATGATGCGACGTAGCTGCGGATCCACGCCGTGCAGCATCTGGAACTCGTAGCGCGACGGATCCACACCGAGCTGATCGATGACGCGGAAGGCCTCCCAGATCACCCACTCGTCGTGCCCGGCGATGCCGACGTAGCAACCTCCGCCGAGCAGCTCCTCGAGCAGCAGGACGTAGTTCTTGCGAATCACCTCGCGATCGAGGTACGCGATCTCTCGTGGCTCGATGTAGATGCCCTTGCACAGCCGCACGCTGGCGTTGACCTCGCACAGCCGCCGCACATCCGACAGCGTGCGCCGCAGGCACGCCTGCACCACGCAACCGATGTTGTCGAACTCCTCCTGCAGCCGGAAGTAGATCTCGAGCGTGTCATCGACCGTGGGCGAGTCCTCCATGTCGATGCGCACGTGGTTGCCGTAGCCACCCGCCACCTCGGTCAGCCGCCGGATGTTCTGGTAGCAGAACTCCTTGTCGAGGCTGAGCCCGAGGTGGGTCGGCTTGACGTGGATGTTGGAGTTCAGGCCGAGCTCATTGATGGTGGCGAGCACCTCCTCGTACTGCTTGACGGCCTCCTCCGACTCGGAGCGCTGGGTGACGAACTCGCCGAGGATCGCGGTCGCCACCCGGAAGCCTTGTGCGTTGATGCCGCGGATCGTGGCGACCTGATCGTCGAGCGTCTCACCGGCGATGTACGGCGCCGCGATGCGCCGCACAATCGGCTTGGGCACCAGCGGGATCGACGCTCCGATCAACTTGTCGAAAAGACTCATAAAACTCGATTTCCTCGCTTCTTCCGAGCCCCACGCCCCGAAGCCGGCGGGTATGATACATCCGCCGTGGAGGAGAGATGGACCAGCGGACGATCGACAACGCCCTGCATCGCCACATAGCGCGCCTGCGCAGCCTGGCAATCGCCTTCTGCGCCAGCGCGGCGATGTACGTCGGCATCGCGCTGATTCTGGAACGGGTGGTGGGTCTCGGGCCCCTGTTGGAGATCTCCTTCCCCGTGGCCGCGGGCATCGCCGTGCTGCAGCTTCTGGTGATTCTCGCCGGCTACCTGATCTCGCGCGCGGTTCGCGCCCCGCGCAACGCCCGTGCCGCCGCAGCGCGCGACGCCGAGGAGGCGATGGGACGCTACACGACGTCGGTGATCATCGCCTCCGCGATGCGTGAGGTCGCCGCGGTGATCGGATTCGTGCTCACCCTGCTGACCGGCGACCTCATGTGGGTCTCGCTGCTCGCCGCGGTGGCGGTGGTATCGATGCTGGTGCACTGGCCGCGACGCGCCGCAGTGCGGGACTTCCTGGAACAGCAGGGGGCCTTGGGCTGATGGGGCGCGGCAAGCGGGGACGCAAGAGCAAGAAGGGCAAGGCGCGCAAGGACCAGCGCGACGACAAGAGCAAGAAGGCCGCGGTTCCGTTCGACAAGTACACGCTCTACCAGCGCGCCGTGCAGGAGCCCGAGGCCGACATCGATTTCGTCGAAGAGGTCTTCCGCAAGCGTTTCCGCCGCCGTCCGCGAAGCCTGCGCGAAGACTTCTGCGCCGCCGCGTACCTGGCGTGTGAGTGGGTTCGCCACCATCCCCTCAACCGCGCCTGGGGCATCGACCTCGACGCGGAGCCACTGGCGTGGGGGCGGGACAACAACGTGGCCGCGCTGAAGGCCGAGCAACAGGAGCGCTTGCGACTGATCGAGGGCGACGTGATGGAGGTGCGCCACGACAAGGTCGACGTCGTCGCCGCCTTCAATTTCTCCTACTACTGCCTGCAGACGCGCGCCGAGCTGCTGCGCTACTTCGCCGCCGCCCACGACAACCTCGGCGAAGAGGGGATGTTCTTTCTCGACATCTACGGCGGCCCCGAGGCGCAGACTCTGGTCGAAGAGACGACCGTGCACGACGGCTTCAACTACGTCTGGGACCAGGACGAGTTCGACCCGATCAACAGCCGCATGGCGTGCTACATCCACTTCGAGAAGCCGTCGGGGAAGCGCGCGCTGAAGCGCGCCTTCACCTACGACTGGCGGCTGTGGACCATCCTCGAGGTACGCGAGGCGCTCGCCGAGGTGGGCTTCTCCCCCACCGAGGTCTACTGGGAAGGGGTCGAGGAAGACACCGGCGAGGGCGACGGCGAGTTCGTGCTGACGGACAGTGCCGAGAACACCGAGTCGTGGATCGCCTATATCGTCGGCGTCAAAGGCTGAAAGGGCAGCAAGGGCCGCCGCGCCGCTAGCCGCGACGGTGCCCCTACCAGGGCAGGCTGGCGCCGGTGAAGTCGAGG
>JASFRZ010000011.1:0-25806 GCA_050114655.1 Acidobacteriota bacterium | reverse complement strand
ATCCTCGCGCACCACCCGTACCGGGAAGTCGTCGGGGATGCCGTGGGTGATGCGCGTCCAGGTGGCGCCGTAGTCCTCGGTCTTGAAAGCGTAGGGCGCGAAGTCACCGAGCTGGTAGCGCAGTATCGAGGCGTACGCCTTGGCGGGGTCGTGCGGCGAGACCTCGATGGTCTGCACGCGACCGTAGGGGCCGATCCCCGGCGGCGTCACGTCGGTCCAGGTATCGCCGTTGTCGCGCGTCAGATGGATCGGGCCGTCGTTGGCGCCGACCCAGATCACGCCGCGCTCGAGGGGCGACTCCTGGATCTCGTAGATCACCGAGAAGTGCTCCTCGCCGGTCGAGTCCACCGTGATCGGCGAGCCCGATTGCACCTGGGTCTCCGGCGTGTGGGCGGTGAGATCGGGGGAGATGGTGTCCCAGTTGACGCCGTTGTCCTCGGTCACGTGGACGAACTGCGACGTGTGATAGACGCGGTTCGGGTCGTGCGGCGAGACGTGGATCGGCGAGACTCGCTGGAAGCGGTAGATCAGGTACTCGGGGCTGGTGTAAAGGTTCTGGAAGCCGACGTAGTACTGCTGCTCCTGACCGGTGCGCCGGTTGTAGACACCGAAGCGCCCCTTGCAGTCGGCATACACGATGTCGGGGTCGCCCGGCTTGGGCACAGCCGGCCCGGTCTCACAGCCGCCCTGCGTTTCCCACAGGGCCTCGGGTCCTCCCGGAGCGGAGCGGCCCGGAAAGCTCGGCACCGAAATCGTCGAGCTGTCCTGCTGGCCGGCGTACAGGCGACGCGGGTAGCCGTCCGAGACGTCGACCTGGTAGAGCTCGGCGGTCGCCTGGTTGTCCTGCGTCGACCACGTTTGCCCGCCGTCGCGGGTGACGTTGGCGCCGCCATCGTTGCTCTGGATCATGACGTCCGGGTTGTCCGGGTTGATCCACAGGTCGTGGTTGTCGCCGTGCGGCGTACGGCCGCCGGAGCCCCAGTTGTAGCCGCCGTCGTCGGAGCGGTAGTAGCCCTCCGCCATGCCCCACAGGACGTCCGGATTGGTGGGATGGGCGACCAGGTTGCAGTAGTAAAACGGGCGGTTCTGGATCGGCTGGAAGTCGCTGGTCTGGTACCAGGTGGCGCCGCGATCGTCGGAGCGGTAGACGCCGCCCTCTCCCGGGGGCGCCTCGATGAGCACGTACACGCGATCGGGATCGCCGGCCGAGACCGCGAGATCGGACTTGCCGCGCAGGCCGTTGGGCAGGCCGTTCTGCAACTGATGCCAGGTATCGCCGCCGTCCGACGACTTGTATACGCCGCCCTCGTAGCCTCCCGAGATGATCGTCCACGGCTTACGCTCGGCGCGCCACATGCTGGCGTAGATCTCGTCCGGATTGTCGGGGGCGAACTCGAGATCGACCGCACCGGTTTTGTCGGAGACGAACAGCACCTGCTCCCAGGTCTCGCCGCCGTCACGCGTACGGTAGACGCCACGCTCGGGGTTGGGCGCGAAGGGGTCGCCGATCGCCGCCACGTACGCGATGTCGGGATTCGTCGGGTGGATCAGCACCGCGCCGGAGTTGCCGGTTCTCTCCAGGCCGACGTGCTCCCAGGTGCGCCCGGCATCGGTCGACTTGTAGACCCCCTTGCCGATGATCACGTTGCTGCGCAGGCCGTCGGAGCCGGTGGCAACGTAGAGGATATTCGGGTCGGAGTCGGCCACCGCGATGGCGCCGATCGAACCGGTGGCGAAGTAGCCGTCGGAGATCGGCCGCCACGACTGGCCGTAGTCCTCCGTCTTCCACACGCCGCCGCCGCTGGCCCCCATGTAGAACGTCGACGGCTGCGCGCGGTGACCCGCCACTGCGGTGACGCGACCGCCGCGCGTCGGGCCCACCATGCGGTAGGAAAGCGCGTCGAAGAACGCGGGATCCATCGTGCCGGACGCCTGTGCGGCGAGCAGCGCGGGTTGCCCGGCGGCGGCGAGGACGGCGATTGACAAAACGGCGATCAATCCGGCCTTGATACGCATGAAAGCTGACTCCCTGCGAGAGATGGGCAAACGTGGGGATAGCGGAAATCTACCTGCGCGCGGGCGAACAAACAACAAAACCGCGGAACAGGTGGACACGGATGCGCCAAATGCATTCACTAGTACGCAAGACCGTGCACCCGAAAGGACCTCGCCATGCACAAGAAGATGTCGCTGTCGGCCGCACTGGCCATCGCCCTGTGTGTCGTCACCACCGCAGACGCCGGCCAGCAGGTCACCCTGCGCTGGCAGTTCGAGCCCGGGGAGTCACTGGTGTATCGCATGAACATGTCCCAGGAGTCCGAGCTGCCCAACGGCATGGGCGTGGCCGTGGTGGAAATGACCACGACCATGCGCTGGGAGGTGCTCGAAGTCAGCGACGAGGGCAATGCAACGGTGCGGGTGACCACCGAGCGCGTGCAGATGCGCATGGATGGCCCGATGGGCAACATGACGGCCGATTCGGCGAGCGAGACGCCGCCAAACGACCCTGTCGGGCAAATGGTGACCGGGCTGGCCGGGGTGTCCTATACCCTGGTCTTCGACTCCTCCGGGCAGCTGAAGGAGGTGACCAATCTCGATGAGCTCCGCGAGCAGCTCGCCGCCGCGGGCGGCTCGAACCCGGCGGTAGGTCAGGCGCTGGAGCAGTTTGCCAGCGAAGACGGCATCAAAGACACCATGGCACGCGGAATGCTCGCGTTTCCCGACGGTCCCGTGGGTCCGGGCGATACCTGGGATTATGACTACGACATGCAGATGCCGATGCTCGGCACGATGTCGATCGAAATGGTGATGACCCTCAACGGGACGGAAGATCGTGACGGTTCACGCATCGCGCTGATCGATTCCACCGGCACCATGGCGTTCCTCCCGGATGACAATCCCCAGAATCCCGCCGCCGGAATGATGGACCTTGCCGACGCCGCCCTCACGGGCACGATGGAATGGGATGTCGATCGCGGCAGACTGATCCGCAACTCCGGCGACACGACCATGCAGATGGACATCAACGCCGGCGGTCAGCAGATGTCCATGGTGATGGTGATGCACATGACGATGGAGCTCGTCGAAGACGCCTCGGCAGCTAGCGACCGGAGGGGATTTTGAGCTGCTGGCCGGGGTAGATCTGCGTCGTACGCAGCCCATTGGCCACCTGGATGGCCTCCGGCGTGGTATCGAAGCGTCGCGATATACGCCACAGCGTGTCCTGCCGCTTGACGGTATAGACCGACGGCTCGACGGGCGCCAGCGAGGCGGTGATCTGGGTCGTGGTCAAACCGGTCAAACGCGAGACGTGCGCCACGTAGGAGCTTGGGAACAGCGCCACGTGGTAATGCGCCGGGCTGGTCTCGCGCGTCGCCTCCAGCACCTTCTGGCGCTCGAGGTACAGCAACGTCTCCTCGAGCCAGTCGCGGCACGGGCCGGGATACGGACGGCGCAGATCGAGCGCCATGCCGGTGGGATGGACCGAGCGACGCGAAGCGTTGCGCGGCTGGTTGGCAATCGGCCGGGTCAGGCTGGTGACCACCAGGCGCTCGCCGCAGGCGGCGCGGTATTGGCTGGCGAGCCGCTCGATGAACAGCTTGACCGCCGGGCGGGCGAAGGGAAACGACACCGCCTTGAGCCAGTAGTCCGCAGCATCGGTAACCGGTACCAGCAATCCCGCGTCGACGAAGCGGCGCACGTCGTTGGCATTCCGAAGGTAACTGTAGTCGTGCGCGGCAGCCTGCTGGACCTGGCGGTTCAGCGATGCCGAACTGCCGCGCAGGCTCTGCGCTTCGGCGGCGGCGGAAAACGCCAGCAC
Source organism: Acidobacteriota bacterium (assembly GCA_050114655.1). Classification (GTDB taxonomy): domain Bacteria; phylum Acidobacteriota; class UBA890; order UBA890; family UBA890; genus JASFRZ01. The sequence goes on along the minus strand of JASFRZ010000011.1, from coordinate 21,986 downwards.
GACGATCAGGCAAACGGCCGCGCGCCCGGCGATTCTTCGCATCCGGCGCGCCTTCCGAGTTGTCGTGGGCGCTGTCATGGCCCTGCTCGAGTTGCGATAGCGTACACGGCTTCCCATGCGGGAAACCTCGAAGGGTGCGTACCGGACGAAGACGGTCATCCGGGATAACGGCTGTGAAGGGTAACAAGCATCGGGCGGCGACGAAACACCCCCCTTGCTAGAATCTGGATCTCACTGCGGAGTGCCCGGTGCCCAGCGAAGCCCACAGCGATCAAGCCGTCATCGACTTCACCTGCGCTCTCGTCCGCCTGCGCAGCGTCCTGGGCGACGAGTCGCTGGTCGCCGAGCACGTCTCGCGAGAGATGCGCCGGCTGCGCTTCGACCACGTCGAGATCGACAACACCGGCAACGCCGTCGGTGTGATCCGCGGCCTCAACGACGGGCCCACAGTGCTGCTCGACGCCCACATGGACACCGTCGACGTGGTTCCGGAAGACGCCTGGACGCGCGACCCGTTCGGCGGCGAGCTTGATGACGGTCGCATCTGGGGACGCGGCGCGTCCGACATGAAGGGAGCACTTGCGGCGATGACCTACGCCGCCGCCAGCCTCGGGCGCTCGGCCCTGTCGGGCAAGATCGTCGTTTCGGCTTCGGTAGGCGAGGAGTCGATCGAGGGTGCAGCGCTGCGCGATGTAATGGAGCGACACCCGCCCGATTTCGTCGTCATCGGCGAAGCCTCGGGCCTCGATCTGGTACGCGCCGGCAGGGGGCGCGCGGAGTTTGTCGTCGAGACTTACGGCAAGCCGGCACACGCCTCCAGCCCGGAGCAGGGCGTCAACGCAGTGCACCGTATGGCCGCGGTGATCGCCGAGATCGAGAAGATCGCCATGCCCGAGGACCCCTTTGTCGGCCGCGGAGTGATGTGCCTGACCGACATCGTGTCGCTGCCCTACCCGGCGCACTCGGTGGTACCGAGCGGCTGCCGTGCCACCTATGAGCGGCGTCTGCTGCCGGGCGAGGAGCGTGAGCACGTCGAAGCGCAGTTGCTCGACGCCTGCGCGCGCGCCGGGGCGGCGGACACTGCCGTGCAGCTCGTCCAGACCGACTACCGCACCTACACCGGCAGGCGCTGGAACGAGCCCAAGTGGTTCCCGCCTTGGCAGCTAGCAGAGGACCACCCGCTGGTGCAGACGGCTTTACGCGGATTACACGCCGCCGGCCTGCAGCCCGCGCTGTCGAGCTACCGGTTCTGCACCAACGGCGCGTACAGCGCCGGGGTTGCCGGGGTGCCGACGATCGGCTTCGGACCGTCGACCGAGCAGCACGCGCACGTTGTCGACGAGTTCCTCGCCGTCGATCAACTGCTCGCCGCGCGCGACGGCTACGCCGGCATCATCGCCGCGCTGCTCGCCGCCACGGGCTCGTAGCAAGCTGCGAGGAAACTCCGGCGGAGGCCTTCGAACTTTCGTCACCTCCTGCTATAGACTGCGCGCACGGACACAGACGCAACCTTCGCGAGCATCCACCCATGTACAACCGTCGCGATTTCCTCATCGGGTCGGCATCGGCGTGGGCGCTGTCTGCATTGAGCCTGCCGCTCCCGGTGGCGCGTGGCCGCCTGGCGCCGCCGCGCTTCGCCGCCTACCCCTTCACGCTCGGCGTCGCATCGGGCGATCCCACGCCGTCGGCCGTTGTCCTGTGGACCCGGCTGGCACCCGACCCGCTGCGCGGCGGCGGGATGCCGACCGCCCCGGTGGAGGTCGAGTGGACCATCGCCGAGGACGAGCTGCTGCGCCGCCCCGTGCAAAGCGGCACCGCGGTGGCCGCCCCCGAGCTGGCCCACTCGGTACACGTCGAGGCGGAAGGGCTGAGCCCCGACCGCCGGTACTTCTATCAGTTCCGCGCCGGCTCCGAGTACAGCGCGGTGGGCCGTACGCGCACCGCGCCCGCCGTCGGCGCCGCCAACGACCGGCTGCGTTTCGCCTTCTGCTCCTGCAACCACTACGAGCAGGGCTACTTCACCGCGTTCCGCCACATGGCCGACGAGGATGTCGACGTCGTCTTCCACCTCGGCGACTACATCTACGAATACGAGGGACACGCCGAACGCGTCCGCATGCACACCTATCAGGAGATCGAGTCGCTCGACGACTACCGCAACCGCTACGCGCTTTACAAGACCGACCGTGACTTCCAGACAGCACACGCCGCCGCGCCCTTCGTCGTCACCTGGGATGATCACGAGGTCGACAACAACTATGCCGGCGCCACCTCCGAGCACGATGATCCTGTCGACGCCTTCCTGCGCCGGCGCGCCCACGCCTACCAGGCCTACTACGAGCACATGCCGCTGCGCCGCGCGCAGATGCCGGACGGTCCCGACATGCGCCTGTACCGCGGCTTCTCTTGGGGCCGGCTGGCGTCCTTCTTCGTGCTCGACACGCGCCAGTACCGCACCGACCAGCCGTGCGGTGACACCAGCGGCCCGCGCTGCCCGGCGGTGTTCGACGAGGCCGCCACGCTGATGGGGCCGCAGCAGGAGAGCTGGCTGTTCAACGGGCTCGACGCCTCGGAGACGCGCTGGAACATCATCCCGCAGCAGGTCATGGTGGCGCCGGTCGATCAGCGCCCAGGCGAAGAGGAACGCTACAGCATGGACCAGTGGAGCGGCTACGACGCGGCGCGCAACCGTCTGGTCGACTTTCTCGGGCAGCGCAAGCCGAGCAACCCGGTGGTGCTGACCGGCGATATCCACACCAACTGGGTCAACGAGATCAAGGCCGACTTCACCGACCCCGACTCCCCCAACGTCGCCTCCGAGCTCGTCGGCACCTCGATCAGCTCCGGCGGTGACGGCGTCGATCAACGCGAAACCACCGCCCGGGTGCTGGCGGAGAACCCCTTCGTCAAGTTCTTCAACAGCCAGCGCGGTTATGTGACCTGCGACCTGACGCCCGCGGCGATGCACGCCGACTACCGCGTGGTGCCGTTCGTCAGCCAGCCCGACGCCCCGATCACCACGCGCGCGTCGTTCCTCATCGAGGACGGTCGCCCCGGACCCCGCAGGCTGTAGCGACGTGCATGAGCTGCGGCGGCCGGCGCGCACAACGCAGTAAGATCGAGCCTGCATGGCCTTTCAAACGACGCAGTGGACGCTGGTCGTCGCGGCAGGAGACTCGCAGCACCCGGACTCGCGCGCCGCGCTCGCCGAGCTGTGCCAGGGATACTGGTACCCGCTGTACGTCTACCTGCGGCGACGTGGCTACTCGCAGGAGGAGGCCGAGGACCTGGTGCAGGGGTTTTTCGCCCAACTGCTGGAGAAAAACTACATCAAGGCGGCCGACAAAGAGCGCGGCCGCTTCCGCTCGTTCCTGCTCGCCTCGCTCAAGAACTACGCCGCCAACGAATGGGACCGGCGCACCGCCGTCAAGCGCGGCGGCACGACCGCCACGCTGTCGCTCGACTTCGAGGACGCCGAGGGACGCTACGTCATCGAGCCCGCTGACGAGCGCACACCGGAGCAGGAGTTCGATCGCGGCTGGGCGATGGCGCAGCTCCACCGCGTGCTCGAGCGCATGCGCAGCGAAGCGGGACCCGGTGAGGCGACCGAGCGTTTCGAGCTGTTACAGGGCTTCCTCACCGGCGAGGGCGAAGACATGCCCTACAAGGAGGTCGCCGAGCGCCTCGGCATGAGCGAGGGCGCCGTCAAGGTGGCGGTGCACCGCCTGCGCCAGCGCTTCGGCGCCGTGCTGCGCGACGAGGTAGCACGCACGCTCGCCGACCCCGACGACGTCGACGACGAGATCCGTCACCTGTTCGCCGCCTTCGAGCGCTGAGGCGACGTGTCCCGCAGAGTCATCGTCGTCTTCGCTGCTTTCGCCCTGCTGATGGTCGCCACCTCGCGCGTCCAGGTGGCCGGCGACGCGCACGAGTACATCACCATGGCGGTAAGCATCGTCACGCTCGGCTCGCCCTCGCCCACCCCGGCCGAGCTGGCCCGCCTCGAACCGCGGCTGGCCGAGTATGACGTCCCGGTGTTGCGCGACGCCCTGCACGAGGGCCGCGACGGGCGCCTGCACCATCGCCACTTCTGGCTCTACCCGCTGCTCGCCGCTCCGGGGGTGGCGGCGACGACGGCCCTCGGACTGCATCCGGTCTGGGCCTTCGCCCTGGTCAACGTCGTGTTGCTTAGCCTGGCGGCCGGCATCCTGGCGCCGCGCGCCGGCATCCTGCCGGTCGCGCTGCTTTGCGCCGGCCCGATCATCTGGTGGATCGACAAGGCGCACCCGGAAGTCTACGTCTTCGCCATGCTGGTCATCGGGCTGGCGACGTTGTCCGAGCGGCCCGGCGCGGCGCTGATCGCCTTCGGCATGGCGACGGCGCAGTACCCACCGCTCGGCCTGCTGCTGGTGCTGGGCTTCGCCGCGGTGCTGTGGCGCGAGCCGCGGCGCCGCACCGACGGGCGCTTCCTCGCCGGCGCAGCCGCCGGCGCGGCGATCGCGGCGCTGCAGCCCGCGCATTCGCTGTGGAAGCTGGGCGTGCTGTCACCGCTGATGCTGTGGGGCAACGCGCCGGGGCTACCGAGCTGGCGCGCCTGGGCGGCCGTCTACACCGACCTGAACATCGGGTTGCTGGTCAACTTCCCCTTCCTGCCGCTGGCGCTCGGGGTGCTCGTCCTGTGGCTGTGGCGTGAATCGGGCCGGCTGCCGCGCCCGACCGCCGCGGGCGGCATCGCACTCGCGGCGGCGCTGGCGCTGCCGGTCGCCTTCGCCCAGACCGGCAACCTCAACCATGGCGGAACACCGGGGATGTGCCGCTACGCCCTGTGGCTGATCCCACTCGCCGCCCCGCTGCTGATCGCCGCGGCGCCCTCGTTGCGAAGGCCGCCGCGGTGGCTCACCGCGACCGTCGCGCTGTCGTGCCTGTGGTGTCTGGTCTTCTTCCACCCGGGCCGCGCCGAGCGCTACCAGCAGCCGACGCGCCTCGCCGCCGCCATGTGGCGCCATGCGCCGCGGCTGTCGTCTCCGCTGCCCGAGGTGTTCGCCGAGCGCCTCACCCACCACGAGCCCGGCCTGCTGCCGATCGCCATCCCGAGCTGCGCGAAGGTCCTGCTGCTCGGCGGGCGCTGGCCGGCGCCCTGCGCGCCCGGCGCCGGTATGCCGGAGGCGTGCCGCGAGCCCACGGCGCTGTGCTACGCCAACCGTAGCGGCGCGCGCGCCAGCTCCTATGTGTTCGATCCAATCCGCGAGCCGCTGCCGATCCACGACGACAATTTGGCGGTGTGGCCGCGCGCCATCGAGGAGCGCGTCGCCGGGCTGCTCGACGAGCTCGGCGCGGCGGACATGGTGGCCTCGGCCGACGCCCCCGGCGGCGACCCGCTACGCGCCGCGCAGGGGGTCGGCTGGACCACTGCATTGCTCGGCGAGGACCGTTTCTTTCTCTACGCGGGCACCCCACGCGAGGGCGGTACGGTGACGCTGCGACTGCCGCAGGCGATGAGCGGAACGCTGGTGGCGATGTCCAACGGCGTCGTGCTGCGCGACATCAGCAGTCCGGCGCGCCCCGGCGAGCTGTGGAACATCGTCCTGCCGCCGGTCGGCGAGCCCGGCGTAGCGCTGGTGCTGCGCGCGGACAGCGTCGCTGCCGGATCATGAGCCGCCGCGCAGCGACGGGCGAGCGCGTCAGCGGCGGTCGGTCGGCCGCCGCTCCATCACGATCGCCTCTTCCCAGGCCTCGGGGTCATCGGCGTGCGCCGCGACGAATGCCTGCAGCGCGGCGGTGCCCGAGGTGAAAACCACGCGGTCGTCGACGACCGTGTAGTCGATCTCGTCCGGGTGGTCCTCCAGGTAATCCTCGAGCCAGGCGTAGTCGAGACTGGAGGTATGCAGCGCGTCGCCGAGGTCATCGACACGGAACAGCGTGTGCAGCGGCATAAACAGCCATTGATAGATCTCGGCGGCTCCCTCCGGCATTTCGTCGACGTAGACGTCCAGATACAGGCGGCCGTCGATGCGCGCCAGGTGCGCGGTCGCCGGTATGGATTCGCCGTTCTCGGTGTACAGGGAGCGGTAACCGCCGGTCCCGTCCGGGGAGAAGCTCCAGCTGGCGTCATCGCCGGCCCACGATCCCTGCAACCGCTGCTCGAAGACAACGGTGCGCGCGTCGTACAGCGGCGAGATCGACTGGGTCAGGCAGCCCGACAGCAGCGCCATGGCCATCAACGCCCAGCAGAGGGCGAACAGCGTGTACAGCGAGATACGGTGGGGGCTCTTCATCGCTCACCTCGAGTTCGCGCAGGCTACGACCTGCTTGCCGGGGGATGGCCCTCGTTGATCGATGAAGAAGTCGCCGCCGCAGGTTACAGGTGCAGCAGTGCGACCATGGGTAGGCGCCGGCGAGGTGCTGAGAGGCCGCTGCTAGAAGTAGTCGGCCAGCACGACCCGGTGTTCGCGCCCCAGGTCATCGGTCAGCACCACCTCCGTGCCGACCGCGCCGTAAACCCAGCGGAATCCGCCCTCGAGGTAGTCGAGGCCGATGCTCCTGCCGTTGACGGCGGTGATGCGCTGGCCGGCGCGCAGCCCCGCGGCTTCGGACGGAGAGCCGGGAGCGACGAAGAATACTTCGAGGTGGTCGCCGCGGAACGTGCTCTGCAGACCGCTGCGGTCGCGCCGCACCGGCTCGGGCCGCGCCGGCGGGATGACGTGAAAGCGCATGCCGGGATAGTCGAACACCAGCACGAACTGACGCAGCACCGCGGCGCCGATGTTGCCGGCGATCTCGTCGGTGTCGAGCGAGCCCACCGCGTCGGCCATGAAGTTGGCCGGCGACGAGCCCACCGAGACGCCGGCAAAGGAGAAAGCGCGCAGCGTGGAGACCGGCGTCTCGATCATGCCGCCGACGCCGCCGGTGGCGACGCGCGACACCGCCGTGCGCCGCGCCAGCATGTCGTAGGCGTCGGCGTAGTGGGCGACGATGTCGACCGTGCTGTTGGAGCCTGTGTCGACATCGCACAGGGTCTCGGGCAGCGCCTCGAAGCGGCAGGCGATCGCCGGGATGCCGGCGCGCGATAGCATGCGCACGCTGCTCGCCCCCGCCGGTGGCTCATACACCCGCGGCGGCGCGACGACCAGCCGGCGCCCGGGATAGTCGATGGTGACGAGCGCGCGGGTGAACAGCTCGATGCCGAGGATGACCTCGAAGCCGCGCCCCATCTTGTCGGCGATCTCGCTCAGGTCGAGCACCGCGACGGTGGCGTCGCGCAGCGTCACTCCGGGGATCGAGATGTCGACGCCGTCGGCGAGGAACAGCTGCTCCTCGCCGGCGATGCCCTGGATGGTGCCGGCGTCGCGCAGCGACAGCCCGATGCTACGCGCGAAGGCGCGGTCGAGGACGGTGATGCCGGCCCCGGAGTCGAGCATGACGCGCACGTCACGGTCGAGCACCTCGCCGTCGATCTGGATGTAGCCGTCGAGGTACAGGTCGAAGGGAATCTCGGCAACCTCGCCGTCGAAGTCGAGCGTGCCGCTGCGCGCCGGGGGGCGCAGGAACTCCTCGCTGTTCACCGACCCGGCGGCGATGACCTCCTTCCACTCGGTGAGCTGGCGACGCGACGGCTCGTCGGGGCGCCGGTCGGAGCGGAAAGCGAAGCGCACGCCGTCGACGAAGCGCCAGTCCTGCAGGTGGGTCCAGGCGACACCGCCGTCCTCCGGCTCGCGTGTCCAATGCAGGCTGCCGTCAGCGCCATCGAGGAACAGATCGATCTGGCCTTCGCCGTTCGACAGGCTGAGCACCTCGAACGACTCGCCGTCCCTGGTTTCGTTGCCGAGGTAGCGCGCCGTGTAGCCGCGCTCCAGCAGCAGGTGGCGACCGAACATCTCGTCGATGGAGCTGCGGAACGCCTCGATGCGCTCGACCGGCAGGTCGGTCAGCTCGCCGTTGACCCAGCGCCAGCCGCCGTGCGGCGTCACCGCCTCGACCTGCTGCACGCCGTCGAGCTTGACGTCGTAGCGCAGCCAGCCGTCGCGCGCACCGACGGCGCGAAACATGCCGGCGTTGCCGCCGATGTCGATGTCGCCGCGGCGCTCGAGGAAGGTCAGCGAGCGCAGCGCCTCGCGGCCGCCGCGCCAGGCGAGGTGCAGATCGAGCAGCCGCTCGGCCTCGCGCGCGGCGCGCGCGCGCCGCTCCGGAGTCGACGGCAACCCCTGCTGCGCTGCCGCAGCGGTCGCGCCCGCCAGCGCGATAACGAGCAAACCGGTGACGAAGACATGGCGTTTCATGCCGAAAACGCTACCCGGTCATGGGTCTGCCTGCACGGCCCAGGATCCGCGAGGGCGCTCCCGGGCACCTCTCACCGTCAGTGCTGCGCCTGCTCCTGCATCTGGGCCAGGATGATCTCATTGGCCTTCAGCATGCCGTCCATGACCTCCTCGGGGACGCGCGAGGGAGGCACCGCGTTGCGCACCGGAGGAATCGAGCGCAGGTAGGCGAAGATGGCGATGATGTCCTCGTCCGGCAGCGACGCGACATTCGGCCACGGCATCGGTGGCATGATGGTGCGTCCCTCGCCGCCCAGGTGCCGCGCGTGGCGGAAGATGTTCAGGAACATCTCCTCGGTCCAGCTCCCGGTGCCGGTGTCGATGTCGGGCGTGAGGTTGAGCGTGTAGGTGACGCCGAAGGGGAACGCGAAGCTGGTGAAGGTCGGACCGATCACCGCCGTGTCGCGCGGGTCGGGGGTACCGTAGGGATCCGGTGCATTATGCGGGTGACCGGACAGCATGCGGTCCATCATCGGCGCTGGTCCTCCGAGTTCCGGATCGTAGGTCCACGGCGTATGGCAATCGTTGCAACCGCCGAAGACGACGAGGGCTCGACCGCGCTCGATCTGATCGGCGCTGTAAGGATTGTCGGGCGCGGTGCCGTACACCACCGGCCCGAGGTCGATCGGTTGCGGTGGGCCGGGCGATGCGGCGACAGGCTCGGCTGCGGGACCTTGCTCGGCGCCCTGGGCCGCTTGCCCGCCACAGGCGCTTGCCAGACAGGTGAATGCCAACAGACAGACAAGAAGCTTTTTCATGGTCCCCTCTCCGACCAGAGCCCAGCCCACCGGCATTGCAGCCGCAGCCAGGCAGTATCCCGGCCCCGTGAGGCCGTATCCGTCGCACGCACCTCGACGATTCTCGACGTCCAGGACAGACACACGGTACGTGCCAGAACCGCAAGTTAACGCCGCGAACGCGGCGATACAAGAGCTGAATCGCACCCGCCCGGGCCTGCCCGCGGTGTCACCACGCCCGGATCCGGATGGTGGGGTCGGCCGCGCCTGCCCTCAGCGCATTAGGTGCGGTCACCGTTGACCGGCAGCAGCAATGCGATGGTCCGAGGTCAGCGCCGGTAGTACACGGCGTCGACCGGCAGCGGCTCCGTCAGGTAGTCCTGGTCCTTGTAGGGATATTCGGGACGCGGCTTCGAGGTGATGAAGGCGGCAATCTGCTGCGCCTCCTCGTCGGTGAGCGAACCGGGGTTCAGGTACGGCATCATGTAGCGAATGATGCCGGCCAGGGTGTAGACGCGTGCCGCGCCGGCGCCGTCGTTCCACGAGCGCGGCCCCCACAGGGGGCCGGCTTTCTTGTCCCCGATCTGCACACCCTGGCCGTCTTCACCGTGGCACTGGGCGCAATGTTGCAGAAAGAGCGCCTCGCCCCGCTGGGGGTCGAGCTGCTCGAGGGGAATCAACGCGTCCTCGGGAATCCGATTCCGCTTGCGCCAGGGCGGATTCTCGCCGGGGTCGAACTCGCGCGAGATCCACCGGATGTACGCTGCCAGCGCGACGACCTCCTCGGTCTCGGGTGTCGGCATCACCCGCCCATCCGGCAGCTCACCGACCTGGCCTGCGGCGGGTGCTCCCTCTGTGGCGTTCTCACTGCGCATGAAGCAGCCGACGATGCGGTCTTCGAGTGTGAAGTCGCGACCGGCGCGGCGGTTGTACTCGGGAAACATCCCGGCGGAGCCGACCAGTGGAAGCGCCAGCTCTCGCTGGCCCGCGTTGAGATGGCAATTGCCACAGGACATGCCGCCCGGCGTCAAATGAGGCGCCTCTCCGGGGGTGTTCCTGAACAGGCGATATCCCCACGAGACGAGCTCACCGTCGGGCGATCCATCGAGCGACGGATCCGTCAAAGGGTCGTTCGGAATGTCCCAGGCCGACACCATCGAGGTCGAAGACGGAATCAAGGGCCCGGCCAGCTCATACGAGCGCATCGACGGGTCGAATCGCGTGGCGAGGACCTGCTCCGGCGCCGCGGCGGCGTCTCCTACGGGAGTCTCGGACGCCGGCTGTGGGGCCTCAGCGGGCTGCGTGCACGCAGCCGCCGCCAGCAGCGCCGTGGCGGCGAGCTCGAGTGCCGCGCAGCGAAGCAGGAGCATCCGCTTGGGGGAATCATGTGCGTGGCAACGCAAGGCGCCTCCTAGCCGGCGTACAAGAGGCTGAAACCGTATTCCTGCGCCCGGGTCGTGGCAATGACGCCGGCGGAGACGAATCGGCTGTTTGGAATGGCGTTGGCTACCAACTCCTCGTGGACGTCCTCCGCGGAACCACCGAATTCCTGCGCGATGTTGCTGGAAAAGAACGAGGTTGCGGCGTTACAGATGGCGAACTGGGCACCGCGGTCGGCCTGAGCTCCGATCGTGTTGCCCATGTTGGGCAACGACATTCCGTAATCGGGGGAATCGAGAAGATTGGCCGCCGCCGCTTCGCCGGTCTTGGGGTCGTTGAAATCCACGAGCCTGCTGAGCAGCTCACCGTACTTCGCCCATACGGCGTCGTTGTAGCCGAAGACGGTGGCGAAATGCCGGAAGCAGATCACCATGGCCAGCTCATCGGCGTCGATCGAGTACGCCTCTCGATTCGCGCGGTAGAGGTTGTTGGCGTACAACACCGCCTCACCGGCCCCGTCGGCGGTTGCGGAATCGATAAACACCCGGTGTTGTCCGGGAACCTGATCCAGCCAGGCGTCGAGCGGGTGGCGAGCGGGGCGGAACTCGCCAGCCGGCATCTGCGTCGGAGCCGCCGTTGCCGCAGTACCGACCGCGAACGCGGGAACCGCCGCGCCCATCCCCCTCATCAACGAACGACGCGTCCAGACATCGTCTTTCATCGCACTGATCCTTCCGCCCGCCCCGTTGCTGCCGGTGTTCGCCCTAGACTCCGAGACGGAACCTAGCCGTCGCTTTCGATACTGTCAATTGGGGCACACCCGACCCGCCGGACAGGTGGAGAGCGCTCGCGGCATATCGATCCGGCCACGCTCACTCGTAGTGCTTGAGTCGCGGCCACAATTCCGCCAGCGGCACCCGTGGGTCCGCCACACGGTAGATCGGCAACTCAGCGCGCCATGGCATGCAGTAGGTGCAGCGGTGCAGGCCGGCGAATGTCACCTGCGAATAGATCTCTCGCAAACCGTCGGCATCGAAGTCCACCACGATGCCACCCGCGACGCGGCGCTGCTCTAGAAGCTCGACGCCCCAAAGATAGTAGGTGTTCTGCGTGCTCATCACCGGAGGCAGGTCGGCGCTGCCGAGCAACTCGAGCGCGCCGGCGTGGCCGTAGCTGGGCACGACGATCACCGCGTGACTCCGTTGCTCCGGCGACAGATCACGCGCGACGGCTTCGACGTCGGCGACGAACTCCTCCCAACCGAAGCGGTCGGCCAGCCACTGCGGAAGCTGCGAGGCCTTGCCCTCGCCGCGCTCGATCTGAGGAACCACGCCGGTCGCCGCGGCGTACCGGCCGGCGACCTCGGGCGGCAGCAGCGGCACCGCAAGCGGCAGAAAGGCGACCCCGCCGACCAGAATCAGCGCAACGCTCGCCGGCTTGATCCAGCCGAGTCGCGCACGCCGAGCAAGCATCTCGATGCCCACGGCGCCGGCGGCAAAGAGGGTCGGGTAGATCGCCGCGATGCGATCCGGGCGACTCTTGTTGGAAAAGACCATCAGCAGCAGCAACGCCGCGCAGGTCCAACCCACGGCGCGGTATCGGCGCCCGCGTCGCGTGATCAGCAGGAAGGCAAGGCCCGCCACCGTCAGCGGGAACGCTCCGGGGTTGTAGAACAGGATCTGCTGAACGAGCGCCTCGAGCGGTGGCGTCGGGACGTTCTTGTAGAGGTCGGCGTTGCGATAGAACTCCAGCGACGGCCAGCCGTAGGCCTGCTGCCACAGCAGGTTGGGAGCGAGGATCAATCCGGCCAGCGCGCCACCGAGCCAGGGCCAGCGCGTGGCGAGGTGTCGGCGCGCCGGGCTCAGCACGACACCGATGGCCACCGCGCCGCCGAGAAGCACGGTGGTGTGCTTGTTCATCAGACCGAGGCCTGCGAGCAGGCCGAACAGCAGCCAGAGTCGTGGCTCGTTGCGCTCCAGCATTACCACCAGCACGAACAGCATCGCCGTCCACAGCAAGAGCTCGAACGCGTTCATCGAGTAGACGCCGAACATGATCAGCGGGATCGGCGCGAGCGCCACTGCGAGGGCAGTCAGCGCCTGACCGAAGGCACCGGCACCGAGGCGGCGCGCCAGCGCCCCGCTGAGCACCACCGTCGCCACGCCGGCGAGCGCCGGGACAAGACGCAAGGCGGGCAGGCTACCGCCCAGCAGAGCGCGATTGATCGTCAGGACGCCAATCGACAGCGGTGGATGATCGACGTAACCCCACGCCGGGCGCGCCGCGCAGGCGAGGTAGTACAGCTCGTCGATGAAGTAGCCGTATGGTCCGAAGAAGGTGGGGATCCACTCGAGCAGAAACAGTGCCGCGGCCACGGCGATGACGAATCGCGGTCCGCGATCGTCGGGCGAGCAGTGCGCGCTCGTTTCTGACACGCCGCTTCAGCGGATGCGCAACCAGCCGGCGGGAACACCCATGCGGCGCCCCTCGCGCACGATTGCATCCATCTGCCCCATCACCCGGGCGCGACGCTGCCCCAGGCGATCGATGCGTGCCTGGATGTCCGCTCCGGTGTTCCCCTGCAGGCCGTCGATCTCGCCATCGATACGGTCGATCTCGTCCTGCAGCGGCCGCAAGCGGTTCTGCCAGTACTCGCGTGTCTGCTCCGGGGGCGTCGGGGGCGGCTCGTCCGCCGGCTGCGCGGCTGCCGCCTGGTCGCCGGCCCCGCCGGGGCCGGCACCCTCTTCCGGGTTGACCGCCTGCTCCGCATCACCGGCCTCCGGGGTGACGGCGGACGGCACTGCGGTGGCCCTTTCCACCGCCGTGTTCTCTTCAATGCGGTCCACGACCGAGAGCGGGAAGGAGACCTCGCCACCGAAGAGTCGCACGATCACCCGCTCGCCCTCGACCCGCACGGAGGAGGTGTCGATCGTTCGACCGTTCTTGAGGTAGACGGTGTCGGCCGTGACCGGGAAGGTAAGCAGCAGGCCGCATGCCGTCGCAAAGACAATCGCCGGTATCCGCAGGGTGCGCATCATCACCTCCTTGCTAACAGCCCCGGTCGATCATAATCCACAACCCGTGCGCAACAGAATGGGCCCGGGCGCGCGCAGACGGGTTCATCGAGCGGACCGGTGGCCAGAGGGGCGTGAAGCAGCACGTCTCGGGCAGGGTCGGCCCGTCGGATCGGGTTATCCGTGACCGTCGTCGCAGCCACCGCCGTCGTCGCAACCTCCGCCGCCGCCTCCGCCGCCGCCACCTCCGCCGCAATCACCGCCTCCACCTCCGCCACCTCCGCCACCTCCGCCACCTCCGCCGCAAGTGACCGCGAGATCGAAGGTGGCGAAGCCGTTCTCGCCGCGTGCGCAGTCGACCGTCAGCCGGTAACCACCTCGCGGCGGAATCTGCTCCACCCAGGCGATGATCAGGCCGTCGGCACCGCTCACGTTGGTGACGATGGAGGTCCCCAGCGTAACCGTAGGTTGGCTACAGAAGTTCTGACCGTGGATCACCAGCTCGCCAACGTGCGGGTCGAACTCGACCTGAACGATGACGGCGTCGGCGGCGCCGCCCATGTTGGCGCTGGCGAGCACGAACGCCAGCAGAGGTGCGGCGGTTGCAGCCAAGAAACCCTTGCCGCTCATCACGACCTCCCTGTCCGGGGCGGACAGGGGCGTGGGCCTCTGCCCACCCTGAGAAACCGGACCGCAAACTCGGATTAAAGACTACGAAATCGACCGCGGCTCGGGCAAGTGTCGTCTCAGCGCTTCTCCTGCCGGTACAACCCACTACCCTTCTCGAGAAACGGTACCCCGTCGGTCATCCACGGCGGCGCCGGCTTACCCATCAGGTAGTGGTCGAAGAACTGCTTCATGCGGATCTGGAAGTCCTTCTGGTTGGCCTTGTTGCTCAGGTGGTGGCCTTCGCCCGGATAGGACAGCAGGATGACCTCTTTGCCGAGGCGGCGGGCGGCGTTGTAGTACTCGAGGCCCTGGTGCCAGTCGACCGAGCCGTCGTCGGTGCCGTGCAGGATCAGGAACGGGGTGGTGATCTTCTCCGCCTGGTGCACGGGTGACTGCGACATGTACAGGTCCCAGTCCTCGTAGGGCGAGATCCCCATGCGCACCTGGCCGCGCTCGGTGATGCCCTGCTGCACGTTGCCCGAGCTCTTGTACAGCTCGTCGTAGAAGCTGGTCAGGTTGGTGACCGGCGCTCCGGTGACGACGGCGGCGAAGATGTCGGTCTGGGTGAGCACGAAGGACGACTGGTAGCCGCCCCAGCTATGCCCCTGCAGGCCGATGTGGTCGGGGTCGGCGTAGCCGAGCTCGATGACTTTGTGTACCGCGCTGGTCAGGTCGTCGACCGCCGAGTCGCCCGGGCGGCCGATGGTGTAGACGATGTCGGGGCGCAGCACCAGGTAGCCGTTGGAGGTGTAGGTGGAGAAGTGCGGCCGGTCGTCGTACGCCGGCATCGAGTAGCGGTTGTGGTTCTGCGACATCAGCTCGTAGAAATACACCAGCATCGGGTAGCGCTTGCCCTGCTCGTAGCCGGCGGGCAGCGACAGGGTCGCCTGCAGCTCGTTGCCGCGCTCGTCGGTGTAGTCGATCAGCACCGCGCCCGGTGACCAGGCGTACTCGGCCTGCTGCGGGTTGGCGTCCGTTACGCGCTGCGCCGATGCCAGCGCCTCCGCCGTCATGCCGTCCGCCGTCCAGTAGTCGGGAAACTCGGTGAAGGTCTCCTCGGTGAAGACGACACGCTCGGCGTCATCCGCCTTGCGCAGCGAGCCGATCGCCTTGTCGACGTAGATCAGCGGCTGCGGCGCCTCACCGAGTGTCACGGTGTAGTAGCCCGACTTCTTGGTGCGATCACCGTAGGCGGACAGCAACATCGGCTCGCTGGTGTCGATGGTGCGCGACCCGCCGCCGCCGAAGCCGCCGAAGCCGCCGCGACCGCCGCCCGCCGAAAGGTCGACGTAGCGGAACTGGATGGCATCACGATCGCCCAGGCCGACGGTGAGGTTGAGCGGCTGCTTGCCGCTGCCGGGCAGCGGCACGGCCCAAAGATCGTAGCGGTGTTCGAGGAGGATCCAGTCGCCGTCCTCGCTCCAGCCCATCAGACCGTAGGGCGGCAGCTCATAGGGGTGGTCGTCCTGCCGATCGACGAAGTCGACGCCGGTAAGGGCGGTGAGGTCGGTGACCTCGCCGGAGGCGACATCCATCACGTAGACCGTCTCATTCTGCAGGTAGGCGTACCAGCGGCCGTCGGGCGAGAGCCCGATGGGCCGGCCGAGGCCCTCGACCAGCAGCCGGCGCTCGCCGGTGGACGCGTCGACGTAGTAGGAGTCCGCCGTCCCCCCGCCCCAGGTGATGTCGTAGCGATACGGCTTGTCGTAGCGTCCGATGCCGAAGGTGCCGTCCTCGCTCAGCGTGATCGACGGCATGCCCTCGTCGGTGAGCTGAACGAAGGAACCGTCGGCGAGGTGCACCGCGGCGGTATAGGTCGCCTGGCGGTCGCGGTTGGCGCGCACCTGCTGCACCGACTGCACGCGCTCGTCGCGCCAGTGCCACACGTCGACGTTGGCCGTCTCTTCGTCGTCGGCCTCGGGCTCTTCCTCCTGCTGCTCCTTGATGCCGACGAAGATACGTGCGTCGTTCTCGCTCCAATCCAGCGAGCTCAGCTCGGACAGCACCATACCGTCGGGAAAGGTCGCGCTCGCCGGATCGAACACCGTGCGCGCAAAGCCGTCTCCGTCGCGGGTGAAGGCGAGCAGCACGTTGGCGCGTTGCACCATGCCCTCGGGCGTGTCACCGCGCAGCACCGCGAGGCCGTCGCCGTCGTCGCTCCAGGCGAGCTGAGCGTAGCGCTCGCTGGAGGTGTCGAGCGGCTGCAGCATGTGGCTGTCGAGGCGCAGCACATACAAGCCGTTGCCGGTGCCGTCGGCGGCATCGACGGTGTACGCCAGGATGTCGGCGTCGCCGTTGAAGGCGAACTCGTCGACGTTGCCGATGTTCTGCACCAGCCCGTTCGACAGGTCGCGCAGCACCAGGTCGGTGCCGTCGTGCTCGGCCTCGCGATCGGCCTTGCGTCGCTTGACGACGAAGAAGCGACCGTCATCGGAAAAGGTGAAGCTGTCCGCCTCGCCGGTGGCGAAGGTCTCGCCCGAGGCGAGGTTCATCAGCGTCGCCTCGCGGCCGGCGCCGCCGCCGTTGCCGCCACGCCCGCCTCCGCGTCCGCCGCGGCCACCGCCCTCCGCGTCTTCGGGGCTGACCATGTATGCCACCCAGCGCGAGTCGTCCGAAAAGCGCGCGCCAGAGGCGCGCTCGGCCTCATGCGTGGTGTCGTCGTCGAGGTGGCGCAGGTAGAGCGTGTTGTCGCCCTCGAGCGGGTCGTAGCTGTAGGACATCCAGGCGCCGTCCGGCGACAGCCCGACGTTGCCGATGCGGCTCCAGCGCGGGTAGTCCTCGAGGTTCAGGACGCGCGGCTCGGAGGCGACAGCCTCCTGCGTTGCCGCCGCCTGCTGTGCGATCCCGGGGACCGGGCCGGCGAGCAGCGCGGCGAGCACCACGATGGCGAAGACGAAGGGGGCGAAGGTGCGCGTGCGATCGCGCGCGGAGAGCATGCCGCTGATCATGTCGACCTCCCGGTACGAAAACAATGTGCGCGCATCTTCCCACATGGCGATCGAACCTCCCAACGGGGATACACTTGCGGCATGAGGAAGACCACGGGCTGGACGGCAACGCTGCTGGCTTCGATGGCGATGGCCGCCGCCAGCACCCTCGCCGACCTCGTCTGGGCGCTGTGGATCCCGGCGCACCGCGCCGTATATGGCCTGATCCACGGGGCCCTTCTGTTCATGCTGCTCGGGCTCGTGCTCGGCGCGCTCGCCGCGCCCGTGCGGACCGACCTGCCGCGCGGCGCGCTGGCGCTGCGCGGGGGCACAAGCGAGCTGTTCGCCGGCCTCGCCGGCGCGGCGACCTTCTACGCGCTGTTCGGCCTGATTGGCTGGGCGGCCATGTTCGTCGCCTGGATGTGGCTGTGGATGCTGACCGCGTTCATCAACCGCTGGTTGCGCGGCGCTCTCGAGACGCCCGGCTTCACGCTGGCGCGCGGCGTCGGCGCGGCGCTGCTGTCAGGGGTGGCGTTCTGGGCCATTTCGGGGATCTGGCTCGGCGGCTCGACCCGCAATCCTGACTACGTCGTCAACTTCGCTTCCTGGCTCGTCGCCTTCGCGCCCGGCTTCGCGTGCCTTTTGCTGCGCCCGGTTGAATTGTCGGCAGGAGCGACGACATCGAGCTGATCGATGGTCGAACGTCTGATCGGTGACTCCGAGACGCTGCGGGCCGTCTACGCCTTCCTGGCGTGGAGCTGGCCGTACCTGTTCAGCGCGCTGTACATCGCCACCGCCACGGCGGCATCGGCGCACGTCGTGCTGTTCAAACGCGATGTCCGTGGCGCGGTCGCCTGGACGGGTCTGATCTGGCTGTCGCCGTTCATCGGCGCGGCGCTGTACTTCATGTTCGGTATCAACCGCATCAAGCGGCGGGCCACGCGGCTGCGCGCCGAGGACACGGACCCGGACCAGTACTTCCTCGAGGGCCGGATGATTCCGGTCATGCGCCACCAGGCCGCACCGATCGATCCGGAGGCGGTGCGGCAAGACCCGTACGGTTTCAACGGCCTGCGCCACTTCATCGGCACGGTGACCGGTCGCGAGTTGACCCGAGGCAACACGGTGACCCCGTTGGTCAACGGCGATCAGGGCTACCCGGCGATGCTCGAGGCGATCGACCGCGCCGAGCACACCGTCGCCCTGTGCACCTTCATCTTCGAGTACGACCGCTCGGGCGAGCGCTTCGTCGACGCACTTGCCGCGGCGGTGCAGCGCGGGGTGCAGGTGCGCGTGCTGGTCGACGGCGTCGGCAAGCGCTACAGCCGGCCGCACATCCCCAAGATGCTGAAAGCCCGCGGGGTGCCGGTGGCGGAGTTTCTCAAACACGTCCTGCCGCTGCGCAATCCGTACCTGAACCTGCGCAACCATCGCAAGATCCTCGTCGTCGACGGCCGCGTCGGCTTCACCGGCGGGCTCAACATCCGCGAGCACCACGAGCTGGCGCTCGCCCCCCCCTACCCGACACGCGACATGCACTTTCGTTTCGAGGGACCGGTCGTAGGCCACCTGATGGAGGACTTCGCCATCGACTGGGAGTTCACCACCGACGAGAAGCTCGACGGGCCGGCGTGGTTTCCCCCACTCGCACCGGCAGGCGAAGTCGACGCACGCGGCGTCGCCGACGGACCGGACGAGAACTTCGAGGCGATCCACTGGACGTTGCTCGGCGCGCTGGCGGCCGCGGAGCGTTCGGTGCGCATCGTGACGCCGTACTTCCTCCCCGACCAGACGCTCATCGCGGGCCTCAACCTCGCCTCGATGCGCGGCGTGCCGGTGCAGATCGTGATCCCCGCCAAGGGCAACCTGCGCTTCGTGCAGTGGGCCTCGACCGCGCAACTGTGGCAAGTGCTGATCAACGGCTGTGAGGTGTTCCAGTCGCTGCCGCCGTTCGACCACTCCAAGCTGATGGTCATCGACGACGAGTGGGTCCTGGTGGGTTCGGCCAACTGGGACGCGCGCAGCTTGCGACTCAACTTCGAGTTCAACGTCGAGTGCTACGACCGCGACTTCGCCGCGTCCATCAACGCGTTGATCGACGACAAGATGCGCGGCTGCCGCCGCGTCGAGCTCGAGGATCTCCTCTCCCGGCCGCTGGCGATCAAGCTACGCGACGGACTGGCGCGGCTGGCAGCGCCGTACCTGTAATCGTCATCGACCATCCGGTTCAGCGGTTCTCGTTCGCCCCCATCTTGACCGGCCTGTCACCGAGGCCGAACACCGGACCCAGCGCCCGCTGCCGCGGCCACAGCTCGTCGAGCGTGTTGCCGTCGTACAACCGGCCGTTCTTCATCACCATCTGGATGGTGTTGGTGTTGCGGATGTTTTCGAGCGGGTTCTGCTCGAAGATCACCAGGTCAGCGAGCTTGCCGGGCTCGATCGAGCCGAGGTCGTTCTGCACGCCGATGGCTTCGGCGCCGAACAGCGTCGCGGCACGCAGCGCCTGGTGCTCGGTCAGGCCGCCCGACTGCATCGCCCACAGCTCCCAGTGGTAGCCGAGACCCTGCAACTGCCCGTGGGAGCCGACGCCCACCTTGCCGCCGGCGTTGACGATATCGGCAACCACCTCAGCGAGGCGCGGGAAGTTGTACTCCTCGTCCATGAACCAGCCGGCGCCGCGGCGGCGCGCCTTGGAGGCAAGCTCCTCATAGGGGGTGAAGCGCTGCAGCTTCTCGTCGTAGTAGGGGTTCTCGTTCTCGAAGAAATAGTTCTCCGCCCACGGACCGCCGTAGGCGACCAGCATCGTCGGGGTGTAGGTCATGCCGGTCTCGGCGACGAACTCGACCACGTCCTTGTACAGCGGCGTGATCGGGAAGGAGTGCTCCTGGCCGGGGTAGCCGTCGATCAGCATGGTGAGGTTGTACTTGAAGTCGAGCCCGCCCTCGGTGGTCGGCATGAGGCGCTGGTTGCGCGCCGCAGTGATGATCCACTGGCGCTGCTGGCGGTTGCCGGCCATGTACATCTTGATCGTCTGGGTGCGGTAGTAGTCGCTGTAGCGCCGCAGCACCTCGGAGGCGTGCTCCTGGTTGCGGATTCCCTCGCCGGAGAACACCCCCGGCCCGGTGGAGTAGATGCGCGGGCCGATGGTCATGCCGGCGGTGACGCGATCCGAGTAGGTCAGCACGTCGGTGGTGGAGGTCTGCGGGTCGCGCGTGGTGGTGACGCCGTAAGCCAGGCTGGCGAGATACATCCAGATCTGGCTCTTATGGATGCCCCATGCCGGCCACATGTGCGCGTGGGTATCGACGAAGCCGGGACCGACGGTCTTACCGGTGAGATCGATCTCGTGCGCGCCGGCGGGGATGTCGACCGTGCCGCGCGGCCCCACCGCCACGATGCGGTTGTCGCGCACCACGATGTCGGCATTGTCGATGATCTCATCGCCGATCATGGTGATGGCCCGCGCGCCGCGCAGCGCCACCACTCCGGTGGGGATGTCGCGCGTCACCTCGACGTCGATGCGCTCCTCATCGGGCAGGTAGACGGGCTCCTCCTCTTCGGCCGCCTCCTCCTGCTCCTCCTGCTCCGCATCCTCGGCCTGGCCGGCAGCGGGCTCGTCGGGCTCGTCCGCGGCGGCAGCCGCCGCGGCGCGCTCGGCCTCTTCCGCAGCCGCGAGGTCGTAGACGACGTGTGCGTTGCCGATCGACCAATGCACCGTGTTGCCGTCACGACCCCAGGCGGGGAACTGTCCTCCGATGTCGGTGAGCCGGCGCACCGGCACGCTGGCGCGGTCGGGATTGGCCACCGAGACGGTCGGCGTCTCTCCGCCGACGCGCGGCACGGTAACGACATAGAGGTCCTGCCCGACCTGCGCCAGCGCCTTGCTGCCCATCGGTGCCATCTCGATCCAGTCGGCGGTGGGGGCGTTCTGCGCCCCGGGCTCGGCGCGGCCGCGCACCTGCAGGTGCGCCTTCTGATCGGTGCCATCCCAGCGAATGGAGATCAGCCCCTCGCCGCGCTGGTTGAGGTAGATGCGCTCGGGATCGGAGCCGAAGTGCGGGTTGGTGCGCCCGTCCGTGGGGGCGATCAACGTCCACGCGCCGCCGGCGGCGGGAATCCACACCAGATCGACGGCAGCGCCGAAGGCGCGCGTGCCGGTAGCGTCCTCGAAGTTGCGCGCCGGTCCGCGCACCGCGACGATACGGTCGCCATTCGGTGACCATGCCGGGTTCTGGTAGATGCCGTCCTGCGTGGTCAGACGCGCCGGCGGCCCGCCGGCGGCCGGCGCGCGCCAGATCGCGCCCTCGTCGTCGAACGACCAGGTGACGAAGGCGATCGAGCGCCCGTCGGGCGACCAGGTCGGCTCCGCTTCGATGACGTCGCCGTCGTTGTCGGTAACGCGCCGCGGCGTGCCCCCCGGCCAGTCCATCAGGTAGACGTGGTCGAGGCCGACGAAGGCCAGCATCGAACCGTCGGGCGACGGCACCGCGTCGCGAATCTGTGTGACCTGGAAGGTCGGATCGTCGGACACCGGGTACTCGAAGAACACCTCGGGACCGTAGGCGACTTGCTCGTCGACCTGGAACGGAATTACCGTGGCGTCGCCACCGTCGATCGGCACGCGCCAGATCTTGCCCTCGTAGGTGGTCACCACGGCGCTCGAATCGGGCGTGAACGACATGCCGGGGTAGGCGTCGCGGGTCGCCATCGCCTCCTGGTCATCGCGCTGCACCGGGTACATCAGCCAGCGCTCTTCGCCGGTTTCGAGCACCCGCAGGCGCAGACCGGTCTCGGTCTCGAAGCGGGTGGCGTACACCAGGTAGCGGCCGTCGGGCGACAGCGTCGGACGCACCGCCGAGCCGTAGCGCGAGGTGCGCTCGACCTGCTCGCCGGTCTCGCGGTCGTAGTAGTAGATCTGGTACTGCGGAAAGATGGCGTTGTACT
>JASFRZ010000010.1:0-29075 GCA_050114655.1 Acidobacteriota bacterium | reverse complement strand
CGGGTGCCGCCCGACTTGTCGTGCGCGCCGCCGGCGCTGCCGGCGGCACCGGCTCCCCCGTCATCGCCCCGCGCGACCTCCGCCAGCGCCCGCAGGACGCGGTCCAGACGGCGCTCCGCGCCGATGTTGCCGAAGCTGCCGATGAGCACCTCGCCGCGGCCGGCGAGGCGGGCGCGCCAGGCGTCGCGTCGCCCGGCGTCGAGGTCGACCGCGCGCCAGTGCGCCAGCGCCACGGTGCGGGCGTGCGGCACCTGGCGGCGCAGCCATTCGCAGCTCGGCGCGCCGTGCATCGCGGTGGCCTTGCTGGCGCGCACCAGGTCCTCGCACATCGGATAGGTGAAGTAGAGCGCCGGGCCGCCGAGTCCGCCTGCCACCAGGTGGCCGATCGCCGCGCCGACGTCGTCGCGGCAGGCGCGCGCCATGCGGCGGTAGCCCCGCAGGTCGCCGGCCGCCGTCGCCGCGCTGACGCGCGCAGGGTGCAGCACGCCGTCGTGCAGCACCAGGAGACCCGGGTGCGAGAGCGCGTAGTCGAGCATCCAGGTGCGCGCCGTGCTGTTGCCGACCTGGTAGACGGTGAGATCGTAGGGCGTGTGGCCGTTTCGATGCTCGAA
The DNA here is from genome assembly GCA_050114655.1 of Acidobacteriota bacterium. GTDB lineage: Bacteria > Acidobacteriota > UBA890 > UBA890 > UBA890 > JASFRZ01. The sequence continues at coordinate 28,464 of JASFRZ010000010.1, read as the reverse complement.
CTCGGTGTGCGCGAAGCATGACCCGGCGGCGTCGCGGCGCGGCAGCTCCGCCTGGCCCACCTCCAGCGGGTCGGTGAAGACATCGACGGTCCAGGACGGCGGCAACAGGGGCAGCAGATCGGCCAGGTAGACGGCGATGCCCGACGGCGTCGGGGGCACCGGCGAGAACATCGCCAGCCGCAGCGGCCGCTCGGCGATGTCGCTCACGCAGTGACCTTCTCTCCCGCCAGCACGCCGCGCAGGTAGCGCGCAGTGTGTGACGTGGGGTGCTCCGCGACCGACTCGGGCGACCCCTCGACGACGATCACGCCGCCTTCGTCACCGCCTTCCGGGCCCAGGTCGATGATCCAGTCGGCGTACTTGACCACCTCGAGGTTGTGCTCGATGACGATCACCGTGTTGCCCTGCTCGACCAGCTGGTCGAGCACGTCCAGCAGCCGCCGCACGTCCTCGAAGTGCAGCCCGGTGGTGGGCTCGTCAAGGATGTAGATGGTCGAACCGGTGGCGCGCTTGGAGAGCTCCTTGGCGAGCTTGACGCGCTGCGCCTCGCCGCCCGACAGGGTGGTCGCCGACTGGCCCAGCGTCAGGTAACCGAGGCCGACGTCCACCAGGCTCTGCAGCCGCCGGGCGATCGCCGGCACCGACCCGAACAGCTCGAGCGCGTGCTCGACGGTCAGGTCGAGCACCTCGGCGATGTTGTGGCCGTGGTAGTGGATCTGCAGCGTTTCGTCGTTGTAGCGCCGCGTGTTGCACTCCTCGCACGGCGCATAGACATCGGGCAGAAAGTGCATCTCGATCTTGCGCACACCGGCACCCTCGCAGGCGGCGCAGCGCCCCTCGACGACGTTGAAGGAGAAGCGGCCGGGCTCGTAGCCGCGCACCTTGCTCTCCGGCAGCGAGGCGAACAGCTGCCGGATGGGGGTGAAGGCGCCGGTGTAGGTCGCCGGGTTGGAGCGCGGCGAGCGGCCGATGGGGTCCTGGGTGATATCGATGACCTTGTCGATCAGCTCGATGCCGTCGATGGCGTCGTGCTCGCCGGGCACGTCGACGGCGCGGTACAGCACGCGAGCGAGCTCGCGGTAGAGGATCTCCTGCACCAGCGAGCTCTTGCCCGAGCCCGACACGCCGGTGACCACGGTGAACAGGCCGAGCGGGAAGGACACGTCGATGTCCTGCAGGTTGTGGTGGCGCGCGCCGCACACCGTGACCCACCCCGGGGTGATCACTGCGGCACGATCATCGGGTACCCCTTCCGCCTCGCTCTCGTCTGCGGAGTCGCTCGCACTGTCATCCCGATCCGCTGCATCGAACAGCCCCCGCGGCGCCGGCTTGCGGCGCTCGTCCGGAACCTCGATGCGACGGCGGCCCGCCAGGTAATCGCCGGTGAGCGATTGCTCGTTGGCGGCGATCGCTTCCGGCGGCCCCTCGGCGACCACCCAGCCGCCGTGTTCGCCGGCGCCGGGGCCGAGGTCGATGACCCAGTCGGCGAAGCGGATTGTGTCCTCGTCGTGCTCCACCACGATGACGGTGTTGCCCTGGTCGCGGATCTCCGCCAGCGCCTCCAGCAGGCGATCGTTGTCGCGCTGGTGGAGTCCGATGCTCGGCTCATCGAGGACGTACATGACGCCGCGCAGGCGGGTGCCGATCTGCGTCGCCAGGCGGATGCGCTGGCTCTCGCCGCCGGCGAGCGACGCCGCCGGGCGATCGAGCGTCAGATAACCGAGCCCGACCTGCTGCAGGAAATGCATGCGCTCACCGATCTCCTTGACCAGCGGGCCCGCGACCGGCTCGAGGCGTCGGCCGAACTTCATTTCGCCGACCGCAGCGACCGCGCCGTCGATGGTCAGCGCGGTGAAATCGGCGATCGAGCGCTTGTCGATCAGCACCGCCAGGCTCTCCGGCCGCAGCCGGTCACCGCCGCAGGCGCGGCACGGCGCGTCACGCATGAACTTCTCCAGCTTGCGGCCCCTACGGCCTCCCTGATTCGTCGCGTAGGCGTCCTCGAGGATCGGGATGACGCCCTCGAAGTCGCGCCCCAGGCGCTTGTCCAGCAGGCCTTCCTTGACCGGGATCTCGAGAGGCTCGTCATCGGGCGGCCCGTCGAGCACCAGTCGGCGCAGCGCCTCGGGCAGCTCTCCCCAGGGGGTCGCCGGGTCGACCTCGAACTCGTTGCACAACGCGGCGAAGAAGTGCTTGGGATAGGCCGAGCCGCGCCACGGCGCCACCGCGCCGTCGGGCAGCGACAGGTCGTCGTCCGGCATCACCAGCGCGGGATCGAACTCGAAGCGGCGGCCGAGCCCTTCGCAGTGGCTGCAGGCGCCGCGCGGGCTGTTGAACGAGAAGGAGCGCGGCATCGGCTCGGGCACGCTGATCTCGCAGTGCGCGCAAGCGAGCTTCTTGGAGTACAGGTAGTCGTCGTCCCCCAGAACGTTGACGATCACCACGCCGTCGCCCACCTGCACCGCCTTGTCGACGGCGTCACGGATGCGTGTCTCGATGCCCGGGCGCATGATCACCCGGTCGACCACCACCTCGATGTCGTGGCGCTGGTTGCGCTGCAGCGCCGGCGGCCGGTGTATCTCCAGGACCCGCCCGTCGATGCGCGCGCGCACGAAGCCGCTGCGCGCCAGGCGGGTGAGCTCGGCCTTGAACTCGCCCTTGCGCGAGCGCACCACCGGTCCGAGGATCTGCAGCCGCGAACCCTCCGCCAGGCTCATCACCTGGTTGACGATCTGCCGCGTGGTCTGGCTGCGTACCGCGCGGCCACAGCGCGGGCAATGCGGCGTGCCGACCCGCGCGAACAGCAGGCGCAGGTAGTCGTACAGCTCGGTCACCGTGCCGACGGTCGAGCGCGGGTTTCGGCTGGTCGTCTTCTGCTCGATGGCGATCGCCGGCGACAGCCCCTCGACGCTCTCCACGTCCGGGCGCTCCATCTGCTCCAGGAACTGGCGAGCGTAGGCCGACAGCGACTCGACGTAGCGCCGCTGGCCCTCGGCGTACAACGTGTCGAAGGCGAGCGAGGATTTGCCCGAACCGGAGAGGCCGGTGACCACCACCAGGCAATAGCGCGGGATGTCGAGGTCGACGCCGCGCAGATTGTGGGTTCGGGCGCCGCGAACGCGGATGGCGTCGATCGCGCCCAGGGAGTCGGCTGCGCTCATGGGACGGAGAATGTATTGCCGGGAAGTCCTAGAATATACCGTAATTTACTATATGTTCCCCGAATTGCCGGTCGGGGATCTGCCGTATACGGTGCGATCAGCGGTTCCTGACCGTCCAGATGTCGTCGAACGCATCCCACGGGGCGCGTTCCTCGTCGGGATCGTCGTAGTCGTACACCTGGTTCGGAATGTTGAGCATCACCGCGAACGACTCCACCGCCATCATGCCGTGCCACAGCCCGGCGGGGATCACCAGCTGGGCGTCGAGCCCGCGATCGCCGAGCATCACCACCTGGTACTCGCCGCACGTAGGGCTGTCTTTGCGATCGTCGTGCAGGCCTACCTTCATCGTGCCGCGCACTACGTAGAAATGGTCGGTCTGGAGTCGGTGGCGGTGCCAGGCCTTCACCACACCGGGATAGCAGGCGGTGACATACGCTTGACCGAACCTCTCGAAGTGCTCCTCGTCAGAGCGGAAGATCTCGGTCACGTAGCCGCGGTCATCGGCATGTCGCTGCCGCGGGATGATCTTTACGCCGTCAATCACAGTCGACTCCTGGCGGGTGCGGTCAAGCGATTAACTGTAGCACGGTGGCTATCTGCTAGATTGCCTCTGTCCGCAGCGTGCGCACTCCCTGGAATCGCCGATGAGCGACGAGAACCGCCAAAAAAAGCCGCCTGCCGGCCTCTACCTCGTAGCCACGCCGATCGGCAATCTCGACGACATCACACTGCGCGCGCTGGCGATCCTGCGCGGCGTTGAGCTGGTGCTGGCCGAGGATACGCGCCGCACCCGCAAGCTGCTGAGCCACTTCGACATCAGGACGCGCCTGCTGTCGCTGCATGAGCACAACGAGACGGCGCGCACGCCCCGCCTGGTGGAGCGTCTGTCGGCGGGCGAGAGCATGGCGCTGGTCTCGGACGCGGGTACGCCGCTGATCTCCGATCCCGGTCACGAGTTGGTACGCGCGGCGATCGATGCCGGCGTAGCGGTGGTACCGGTGCCCGGGCCCAGCGCGTTGCTCGCCGCACTCACCGCCTCGGGCCTCCCGCTCGACCGCTTCACCTTCGTCGGATACCTGCCGCGCAAGCGCGGCGCGCGCGAGCGGCTGTTCGAGGAGCTGGCCGCGGACCCCGGAACGCTCGTCTTCCTCGAGTCACCGCGCCGGCTGGCGCGCTCGCTCGCCGACGCCGCCGGTGTGCTCGGGGGACGCCCGGTGGTCGTGGCGCGGGAGCTCACCAAGGTGCACGAAGAGCTTGTTCGTGGCACTCTCCCGGAAATCGCCGCACGCTTCGCGCAGGCCGAGGTGCGTGGCGAGGTGATCGTGTGCGTCGCGGGTCGCGACAGCGCCGCCGACAGCGATGCCGACCCGTCCCGTGGACGTGGCGAGCTCGATCGCGACGCGCTGCGCCATCGATACGAAGAGCTGCTCGCCGGCGGCACCGCGCGCAACGACGCCCTCAGGCGGATCGCCGCCGAGAACGGCGTCAAACGCCGTGACGTTTATGAGCTGTTGATGATCGAAACCTAGCCGCCCGCGGCTCGTTCCCCGGAATGCCCGCCGCGGCCGGCATGAGACATGGAGAAGTCCGATGCGCCACCGCGCCCTGCTCACCGCGCTCTTGCTCGCAGCCACGGCGGTCGCCTGCTCCGCGCCATCCGCTGACGACCTGGTGGCCCAGGTCATCGCCACCCGCAACGAGTACCAGGTGGCGCTGACGTCGTGGATCGACCGCGACGCCGGCACCCCGAACGCCTCGCTGTACCTCGACGTCAACGTGGTGAAGAACACGGAGGAAAACCTCACCCGCCTGACGGTGCTGGTGCAGCAGCTCGACGCCGACGGCAACGTTCTCGATGCCCAGAGGGTTCCGATCGACGTGTCGGATCTCGACACCCGCGGCCTGTCGAAGAGCTACGGCCTCGAGGTGCGCCCGATGGCCCCCGGCGTCGAAGGCGTCACCCTGCAGGTCGAGCCCAACCCCCCCGCCGACACCTGGGACCAGTTTCCCGAACTGGACAGGGTCCGACCGCGGGGCCGCTGATAAGCACGCATCTACTGCGTTGCGCTTGGTCGGGCTCCCTCCGACGTACGAGTAGGTACGCCTGCGGTCGCCCTCCCGGCGCGCGCCTTGTATCTGCGCACTTCTCAGCGCCCCCGTTCCGCCAATAGAGCTTCGATTTCTTCGATGGCCGTTTCGCAGGTGATCGCCTGCCAGGAGTTCAGGCAGGCGAGCAGGTAGGTGTTGCCGGCCTCGCGGCAGGGCCGGCACTGCGTCTCGGTGCTGGCGAGCAGCTCGACGGGTAGCGAGCGCGCCGCGTTGTAGGCCGCCGCCATGCGCTCGGCCCAGGCGGGATCGAGCACCGGGTCGCGCACGCTCGGATAGTAAGCGGCGTCGCCCTCGGATTCCTGCAGATGATCGACGGTCATCTGCAGGCTCATGCGCATCTGCGCAATCGTCGCCGGCGGCACCTGCGTGGCCACCGACTTCACGTAGCTGACCGCCGCCTGCCATAGCTGCGGGTCGGGCATCGCGTTGCTGCCGCGCGCGTACTGCTCCATGCGGCTGAGCGTCTGGTCCCAGTCGGTCGCCGAGTGCATCGCCGGCGAGGGCGGCTGGTGGCAGTCCGAGCAAGCCTGCAGGTAGGCCTGGCCCTGCGGCGTGTTCATCCCGGGAAGCTGCTGCGCGGTCTGCGCCATCAACGCGCGGCGGTAGCGGTCCTTGACCTGCGCCTGCACCGCGGCGATGTCGCCCTCCTCGCCGCGCGCCAGCTGCTGGTCGTAGATCTGGTTGGCCTCGATCGCCTCGTCCATGCAGATGTTGCACATCGCGGCGTGCTGCGAGCGGTGACAGTCGATCACCCCGCCGTGGCCGTACAGCATGCACGGGCAGTAGCACGGCAAACCGGTGATCAGCTCGGGACGGTCGGAGGCGACGGTGTAGGCGGTGACGATCTTGTTGAGATGATCCTGCGGCGGAAACTGCTGCTGCGACACTGCCGGGGCTGCGGGGGCGCCCAGCGCAAGCACAGCGGACAGCAGGAAGGTCAGGATTGCCGGAGAGATCATCATTCATCCACCTCGTCGTCCCAGCGGCGGCGCAGCACGCGGCGCTCGAGCGAGCGGCTGTAGACGCTGTCAGCGCCGGTGGCCTCGGCCTCGGCGATGGCGGCGTCGACGGCGCCCATCTTGGAGTCGAGGTCGTCGATGTAGTGCAGCACCACCGCCTCGCGCGTCGCCGGCCGTACCGGCGCGCCGTGCTCGTGCAGGCCGTGGTGGCTGGCGAGCAGGTGCATGACATGGTGACGGAGGCGCGGCGGAAAGCCGTCGATCTCCTGCATGCGCGCCGACAGCCAGCTGCTCTCCATGACGACGTGCCCGATCAGCCGCCCCTCCTCCGTGTACTCGAAGGACTGGTCGTAGGCCAGCTCCCAGATCTTGCCCAGGTCGTGCAGGCAGGCGCCGGTCACCAGCAGATCGTGATCGACGTCAGGGTAGTGCTCGGCCATGCGCCGTGCCAGGCGCGCCACCGACAGGGTGTGCTCCAGCAGACCGCCGACGTAGGCGTGGTGCAGGATGACCCCGCCCGGCGCGCGGCGGAACATCGACGCGACGCGTGGGTTGGCGAATGTGACCTGCAGCAGCTCGGCGAGGTGCACGTTCTCGACCGATGCGATGACGTCGAGCAGCTCGTCGTACATCTCGTCGAGATCGCGCCGCGAAGCCGGCAGGTAATCGGTAGGATCGATGCCGTCGGCCGGCGCCGGCGCCAGCGCGTCGACCTTGATCTGCAGCTTGCCCTGGTAGGTCTCGACGGCGCCGGTCACCCGCACGTAGCCGCCCTCGTTGACCGCCTTGGCGGCATCCGCGGCGTTGTCCCACATGCGCCCGGGCACCCGGCCGCTCTTGTCGGAGAATTCAAGCGCCAGGTAGGGCTCGCCGTTCTGACGCGTGCGCAGGTCGCAGCGGCGCAGGAGAAAGTCGGTCTCGACGCGCTCGCCGACGGTCAGGTCGGCGACGAAGCGTTTCGCCGCGCCGCTACTGCCGCTGCCGGGGAGTTCCTGCTGGTGCACCCTGGCTCTCCTCGGCCCAAGCGTTGGGAAGGTCCTTGAACTCCTCGGCGTAGACCTCCAGGCTGACGTCCTGCATCAGCTCCTTGGTGTACTCGCCCAGTTGCTCGCCGATCTTGCGATTCTCCAGCAGTTGGTGGATCTCACCGGCGACTTCCTCGAGCGAGCGCGTCTGGCCTTCCCTGCGGTCCATGAGCTGGATGATGTGGTAGCCGTAGCGCCCCTCGATGAGGTCGGAATAGGACAGCGGAGTCAGGGTCTCGATCGCCGCACGCACCTCCGGTTGAATGTCCTCGGGGGAGATCCATGTGGCCTCGTCGGCGCCCTGCACCAGGTCGCCGGCCTGCGCGTACTTGTTGCCCACCGCGCTCAGCGAGATGCCGGCGCGCAACTCGGTGAGCGCGTTCTCGGCGCGCTCGCGCACCGGCGCGCGGTCGGCGCCCTGGTACACGAAGATGATCTGCTGGTACAGCACCTGCTCGGGCTCCGTGAAGTCGGACTTGTGCTCCTCGTAGTAGTTGGCGACCTCACGCTGCGAGACGAACACCCGCCGCATGATTTCCTGCTGCATCATGCGCTGCTGCACGATGCTACCGGCCGCTTGCTCGCGCAGCTGCGCCTCGGTCAAGCCGCTCTGCTGCAGCGCCTGCTCCCACTGAGTATCGTCCTGAAGGCCGTTCTGCTCGCGGATGTTGGCGATGGCGCGATCGACGTCGTTGGGGCTGGCCTCGATGCCGAGCTCCTCGGCGCGCATCTCCAACATCGCTTCTTCTACCAGGCCCCGCATCAGCTCCATGCGCAGCATCGGCATCTGCGCGTCGAGTTGCGCCTGCGGGACCTGCGCCGCCACCGCGTTGAGGCGGTCCTGAAGCTGCGCCTCGAAGTCGCTGTACAGGATGGCGCGGTCACCGACCCGCACCAGCACCCGGTCAATGACCCCTCCGCCCTGCGCACGCGCGCCCGGCAGCGACTGTTGCGGCCCCGGAGTCGGCACCTGGCCACTCTGGGCCCGGACCGCCGGGGGCGCCGACAGCGGCGCGGCGAGGGCGGCGAGCAAGGCCAGAGCCGGCACCTTGGGTGCGTTGGAGCGAAGCATCACGGCGAGATTCATCGGTTGTTCGTCAGCGGGGTGGGGATGGCGCCGCCTCTACCTGGATGGGACGGCCATGGCTGCGCAAAAGACGCCGAAAACCACGATTCAGGGTAGCACGCACCCCCTCCGGGGCGCACCCGTGGGCGCGGGCGGGCAGGGGGTCTTCAGGGAGCCGCCGGTCCGCTTTGCGGCAGGCTCTCGAAGACGGCGCGCAGCGCCAGTACGGGAGAGAACCCGTCCGTCCTGGGACTGCCTGTCGCCTCCTCCAAGGCCGGCGGATGCACCACCAGGCGATCGGGTGGCCGAATGGTCCAGCCCGCCTCCTCACGCACCCGCGCTACCAGCGCCGGCAGGTCGATGGCGGCGTTCTGGCCGATCCTCAACTCGAAGCTGCGCCCGACGCGGTCGGCCGACAGGATGCCCAGCACCTCGGCCTCGAGACGCAGTGCGGCGTAATCGAATACCTCCTCGACCTCGCGCGGCAGGGCACCGTAGCGGTCGCGCACCTCCTCGCGCAGGGCATCGAGCTGCGGCATGTCGCGCACCGAGGCGAGGCGCTTGGCGACCATCAGGCGCTGCAATGGATCCTCGACGTAGGACACCGGGATGGCGAAGCCGACACCGAGGTTGAGCTGCGCGCGCGTTTCTGCGGGAGTGGGTTGGCCCTCGAGCTCGTGCACCGCCTCTTCCAGCAGGCGCGCGTACATCTCGAAGCCGACCGCCGCCATGTGGCCGTGCTGGCGCTCACCGAGCAGCGAGCCGGCGCCGCGGATCTCGAGATCGAGTGCCGCCAGGCGGAAGCCCGACCCCAGGTCGGCGAACTCCTGGATGGCGCGCAGCCGCTTGCGCGCCACGTCCGACAGGGTGTCGGGCGGCGGGATCAGCAGGTAGGCGCTGGCGCGCCGATCGGAGCGGCCGATGCGACCCCTGAGCTGGTAGAGCTGCGCCAGGCCGAACTTGTCGGCGCGGTTGACGATCATCGTGTTGGCGCGCGGGATGTCGAGACCGTTCTCGATGATGGTGGTCGCCACCAGCACGTCGGCGCGGTGCTCCACGAAGTCGAGCATGACCCGCTCGAGGTCGCGCTCGGGGAGCTGGCCGTGACCGACGCGGAAGCGCGCCTCCGGTACCAGCGCGCGCAGTGACTCGACCATCGAGTAGATCGTCTCGACGCGGTTGTGCACGAAGAACACCTGCCCGTCGCGCGACAGCTCGGCGCGGATGGCGGCGGCGATGACCTCGGGATCGTAGACCATCACGTGGGTGGCGACCGCGAAGCGGTCGCGCGGCGGGCTCTCGATGACGCTCAGGTCGCGCACCCCGATGAGCGACATCTGCAGGGTGCGCGGGATCGGCGTCGCAGTCATCGACAGCACGTCGACGTTGCGCCGCAGCCGCTTGAGGCGCTCCTTGTGCTGCACGCCGAAGCGCTGCTCCTCGTCGATGATCAGCAGGCCGATGTCCTTGAAGCGCACGTCACTCGACAGAATGCGGTGGGTGCCGACCAGGATGTCGACGCCGCCGCCGGCGAGGTCGTGCAGCACCTGCCTCTGCTCGGCGTCGGAGCGAAAGCGTGACAGCAGCTCGATGCGCACCGGGAAGCCCGCCATTCGCTCGCGAAAGGTGAGCGAGTGCTGGTGCGCCAGGACCGTCGTGGGCGCCAAAACGGCCACCTGCTTGCCGTCCATTACCGCCTTGAAGGCGGCGCGCATGGCCACCTCGGTCTTGCCGTAGCCGACGTCGCCGCACAGCAGCCGGTCCATCGGCTTGTCGGACTCCATGTCGGCCTTGATCTCGGCGATAGCGGTGAGCTGGTCGGGTGTTTCCTCGAACTCGAAGGCGTCCTCCATCTCGTGCTGCCAGGCGGTGTCCTCACCATAGGCGTGCCCCTTGATGGTCTTGCGCGCCGCGTAAAGCTCGAGCAGCTCGCTGGCGAGCTCGCGCAGCTCCTTCTTGACCCGATCCTTGACCTTGCCCCACGAGGTGCCGCCGAGCTTGTCGAGCTTGGGCTTGCCGCCCTCGACGCCGTGGTAGCGCTGCACCAGGTGGAGCTGGTCCATCGGCAGGTACAGGCGCGCCGCGTCACGGTAGTGGATCTCCATGAACTCGCGTTGCTCGCCACCGACATCCAGCGTGCGCATGGCGATGAACTGGCCAATGCCGTGCTCGACGTGCACCACCGCGTCGCCCGGCGCGAGGTTGCGGAAGTCCGACTTGAAGGCGTCGCCGTGGAAGCGCCGCTTGCGGCCGCGCACGCGCGTGCGGCCGAAGACCTCGCTGTCGGTGCCGAGCCACAGCGCAGCGTCGGGGAGGCGAAAGCCGGCGGAGAGGTCGGCTGCGGTGACCCAGCAGGTGCCGGGTCGGAGGACGTGGCCGTCGGCCTCCAGCACCAGCGAGGTGGGGACGCCGTACTCCTCGAGGACCTCGGCGAGTCGCTGGGCGGAACCCGGGCGCGACATGGCGAGCAGGACGCGCTCGCCGGCGGCGACCGCCTTGTCGACGACATCGGCGAGATCGGCCATGCGGCCCTGGAAGGTGGGGGCCGGCGGGGCCAGCAGGCGCACCGCGCCGTTGCCGCCGGCGTCGGTAGCGAGCTCGCGCATGAGGACGCGACCGTCGTCAGCCCCGCGCCGCAGGCCCTCACCGAGCGCGCCGTAGAGCTCCTCGGGGATCGGTGCGTCGCGGCCGTCGGCGAGGGCGCGGTGGTAGTGCTCGTCGAGCCGGGCGGACCAATCGGCCTCCTCCTGCTCGAAGGACTCCGGCTCGATCTCGACCCACAGGGGGTCATCCAGGTAATCGGCGAGGGTGGCGGTAGCTGCGCCATCCACCGGCGCGTCGTTGGGGGCGTAGATCTCGCTGGCGACCGGCGTGGCGAGGTCGAAATGCTCGCGCGCCGGCGGCAGCTCGACGGTACCGATCGAGCGCATCGAGCGCTGGTCGCGCGGGTTGAACTCGCGGATCGACTCGATCTCGTCGCCGAAATACTCAATGCGCAGCGGGTGCTCGTGGGTGGGCGGGAAGACGTCGATGATGCCGCCGCGCACGGCGAACTCGCCGAGCGACTCGACCAGCGCGTCGCGCCGGTAGCCCGACCCCGTCAGCGCCGCCACCAGCCGATCGGGCGGCAGTTCGTCGCCGCTGTGCAGGGTCAGCGTGCTGGCAACGAAGCGGTCGAGCGGCTGCAGGCGCTCGAGCCACGACAGCACCGGTGCGAGCAGGATGTCGACGCGCCCGCCGGCGCAGCGGTCGAGCGTCTGGATGCGCTCGCGGATATGGTCGGGGTGTGGCGTCAGCGTGCTGTAGGGATCGACGCCGAGCGGCGGGAACGCCACCACCTGACCGTGGCCGTCGCTCGCCGGGTGGAAGGCGCGCAGGTCGAGCAGCAGCGCCTCGCGGTCGATGCCCTTCGGCAGCACCACCGCCAGCGGCCGCCCGCTCACCTCCTGCAGGCGCGCCAACAGGGCGGCCCGGTAGGCGCCGGTCGGCCCCTCGACCACCACCCGTTGACGCGCGCCCAGCGCGCGCACCACCCCCTCGAACTCGGGCTGCGCGGCAACGATGTCGACAACGGAACGAAGCACGGGGACGCCTGAAAAAGGGCTGCGGGCACACCTATCCCGCGACGGGCGTGCACCCGTCGAAGGTCGGTGCCGGCAACAGTGTGCCACGGCGGCGGGACGCAAGCGCGTGCGGACAGGGTCGCGGGCCGGCGGCACGGTGGCCGTCGTGAGCTTCGACCGGTGGGGCTACCCCTCGGCCTTCCAGTGGATCCCGCCCGCAAAGGACCAGGCGTGCGGCAGGCGGGCGACGCCGGTATCGCCGATCGACGAGGTAGTGCGGAAGCGGGTCAGGCCGCGCTGGTAGTCGTAGGCGTAGCCGTCGATGCGGTGCACCGCGAGGTCGAGGTAGTAGGTGCCCTCGATCAGGTTGAGCTCGGGGATCTGGATGCGCACGGTGGCCGAGCCCTCGAGGCGTTCGGCGCGGAACTTCTCGATGTCGGTGTTGGTGCCGTAAACGCACACGCCGTCGCTGTTGAAGATGCCGATACCGACGACGAAGTCCTCGACCGGCTCGGCGGCCTGCAGCGCCAGCTCGATGGCCATCGGGTCGCCGCAGCCGAACACGTAGTGCGGCTCACCGGCGGCGTCGAGCAGTCGGACCTGCTCGATCACCACCGCGCGGCTGCCCCAGCGCCCGGGCTCGTACGGCGCGGCACCGTCGCCCCCGGCGGCGGCGCTGTCCGCGGCGACTTCGCCTCCCTCCGCGGCGGCGACCACGTCCCCGGTGGCGTCGTTTGCGGGCGCGGAAGGCCGGCGGGCGCCGGGCGCGTCGGCGCCGTCGCCGCTGACTGCCTGCGCGGTTCTGCGCTCGTGGCCTGCGGCGAGCTCCTCGTCCTCCTTGTGCGCCACCCACTCGAGGTACTGGTCGATGACACGCGGCGGATCGCCGGAGGCCTCGACCTTGCCGTTCTTCATCCACACCACGCGGTCGCACAGCTTGCGCACCGAGTCCAGGCTGTGGCTGACCAGCAGGATGGTCTTGCCGCGCCGCTTGAAGGCGGCGATGCGGTCGAGGCACTTGTGCACGAAGGCTTCGTCGCCCACCGCCAGCACCTCGTCGATGAGCAGCACCTCGGGATCGATGTGGATGGCGATCGAAAAGCCCAGCCGCATGTACATGCCGGAGGAGTAGTTCTTCACCGGCGCGTCGATGAACTCCTCGAGCTCGGCGAATTCCACGATGTCGTCGAAGCGCTCCTCGACCTGCTGGCGCGACAGCCCCAGCATGATGCCGTTGATGAACACGTTCTCGCGCCCGGAGATCTCCGGGTGGAAGCCGGCACCGAGCTCGATGAGCGCCGAGATCTTGCCGTTGACCGTCACCGTGCCCGAGGTCGGCTTGGTGGTGCCGGCGATGATCTTCAGCAGCGTGCTCTTGCCGGCGCCGTTGGAGCCGATGACGCCGAGCGTCTCGCCGCGCGCCAGCTCCAGGGTCACGTGGTCCAGCGCGGTGAACACGTCCGTCGGCGCCAGCGCCTTGAACAGGTCGCCGCCGAGCAGCGCGCTCTTGAGCGTCAGGTAGCGATGGGCGTGCGCCACCCGGCGGTACTGCTTGACTACGTTCTCGACCCTTACAGCCCGGCCGCCAGCCCGCATACCGCTCATGGTCGCGTAGCCTCCCCATGCGACGACACGACCGCTCGGTTGATAGCCGCAGATGCCGTGCTATTGCTCCCGCCCAGCACCCCAATAGCAGCGGGAGCGAGAGTGCGGCAGATGCAAGGCGCGCGACCAGAGGAGTGACGGACGCGTACTTCTTCGTACGCGGGAGTCAGCCCGCGCGAGCGCAACGCCGCAGATGCTCTGCTATTGCTCCCGCCTGGCATCACACCTCCTCCGGGAACGAGTCGCGCAGCCGGTCGAAGAACCAGTAGCCCACCCACAGCACGATCAGCGACACCACCAGGGTCACCGGCAGCCGCTTCCAGTTGATCAGCGTGCCCTCGAAGATCGAGAGATGGTAGCCGTCCATGATGTGGGTCATCGGGTTGAGGTCGAGCACGGCGGCGACAGCCTTCGGGATCCACCCGGCATCCGGCCCCTCGGCGAGGCCCAGGAGGAAGCTGCGCGTGTAGATGATCGGCGTGAGGAAGAACCACAGCGTCAGCACGTTGGCGAGGATGTCGCGGATGTCGCGGAAGTGCACCGTCAGCGCCGCCAGGATGAGGCCGAGTCCCAGCGACAGGATGAGCTGGGTGAGGATCACTACGGGAAGCCACAGGGCATGGAAGCCGACACCCTCGGGCTTGAAGATGATCCAGAACACCAGGTAGATGGGCAGGCCGAGCAGGTAGTGGACCATGTTGGCGAGCACCGACACCACCGGCAGCACCTCGGCCGGGAAGATCAGCTTCTTGATCAGGTTGCCGCCGGCGATGAGCGAGTTGGACGCCTCGATGAGCGAGGCGGAGAACCAGGTCCACGGCAGCAAACCGCAGAACAGGTACAGAGCGTACGGCTTGGTCTCTTCGGTCGCGCGCTGCGGGATGATGACGGTGAAGACGATGGTGTACACCGCCAGCAGCAACAGCGGATTGAGAAACGACCACAGGTAGCCGCCCACCGAGCCCCGGTAGCGTGCCTTGAGCTCGCGCACCACGAGACTCTGGATGAGCACGCGATGACGCAGCAGGTTCCTCAGCCCGTAATGCATCGGTGGATATTACTGTGGATCGGCGGTGGAAAAGCCAGTGGAAAGAGCTCGTAAAAAGCTGTGTATCGCCAGTTGACCCGCTGTGCGGAAGCGGTGCAAGGGCTGTGGATCAGCGGTGGAAAAGTGGCCTCCGACGGGGCGATAGCGGCCCTCTCGGCGTGGAAATCCGGTGCAACAGCAGTGGAAAAGGCCTGAGCTGGGGTGGAAAACGCGCTCGCAGCCGTGGAAAAGCGACTGCAATTCTGTGTATGAGCTGTGGGCCGACGGTGCAAAACCGCGGCCGTCGCGGTGCACGCTCTGTGCATGAGCTGATGAAAATTCCGCCCGCGGAGCTGCAAAACCCGGCCTCGGCCGGTCTACGGACGAGGCACGGGCGCTCACTACGGTGTGCACAGGCTGTGCATCACCTGTGGACGACAGCGACACCAGGGGCGGGAAGGACCGGCCCCGACCGCGTGAGCGACGCGACTTACTGCCCGGAGTCGTCCCCCGCGGGGGCGACGTAGGGCACCGCTGTGCCGTTCTGGATGACGAACATGCGGTGGAACTTGCGGGCGTTGCCCTCCTCGTCGAAGGTCGTCTCGCCCGCGGCGCCGGGGAACGGGTTCATCGCGTTCAGGTAGAACGAGATCGAGTCGCCGCGGTAACCCTCCTGCTCGATCGCCTGCGCCAGGATCAACACGGCATCGTAACCGTGCGCAGCGTACACGTCGAAGTCCTCGCCGAACATCTCGCGGTAGCGCCGGATGAACTCGCGCACCGCCGGATCCTCGCTGTCCGGATCGAACGCGGGGGTGGGATAGGCCAGGCCTTCGACCGCGGCACCACCCTCGGCGACCAGCTCATTGGGAAGGATCGCGCCGGTGCCGAACAGCGGCTTGGTGATACCCGCGTCGCGTACGGCGATCGCCACGCGCGCCGTCTCGTCGGAGTAGCCGGCGATGTAGATGCCGCCGGAGTCGCTGCCGGTGAGCTCGTCCACCACCGCGGTCATGTCCGTGCCCTCGATGGGAAACGACGGCGTCGCACCGACGCGACCGCCGAGCATGCGGAAGCGTTCGATGAAGGCGCGCCGGATACCGAGACCGTACTTGCTCTGACTACTGACCACATCGACCATGCGGATGCCCGCAACGTTGTAGATGTGGTTGGCCATATTGACCGCTTCGAGCTCATCGCTGGGGAAGTTGCGGTAGATGTAGCTACCCTTGGTACTGAGCTCCGGCGTCGAGGTCGCGGGCGACAACAGCACGACTTCGGACTGCTGGAACAGGTCGGCGATGGCCAGGGTGACGTCGCTGCTGACCGCACCGATCACCGCCGGGATCCCCATGCCGATGAGCTCCTCGGCTTCCTGAATGGCGATCGACGGATCGCTCCTGCTGTCGCGCATCACGATGTTGAGCGGCACGGCAGTGCTGGTTTCTGCGACCGTCACGCCGCCCTCGTCATTGATCTTGCCTTGAGCAACCTGGATACCACGCCAGACCGACTCACCGTACGGCGCCGCCGATCCCTGCAGGGCGACGATCGCGCCGATCTGCACCTCGGTAGGGCCACCGCAAGCGACAACGGCCAGCGCAGCGACCAACAACAACGCCCAGCGACCAGCGTTCTTCATGGCTCTCTTCCTCCCTGTGAGAGAGCAACCGCTCAGCTCTCTACGGCTTCTCCCTTGGCGGCCTGCAAGCGCACCGTGGCACGGCGCAGCGCGTCGAGCGTGGCCTCGATGTCGATGTCGTCTTCGGGATGTTCCAGCTTCTTGCGCGCGCGCGCCAGCGCCGCCTCGGCGCGGCGCACGTCGATCTCGTGCGAGGCCTCGGCAGTCTGAGCGAGGACGATCACCCGGTCGGGAAGCACCTCCACCAGGCCGTTCGAGACCGC
Organism: Acidobacteriota bacterium; assembly: GCA_050114655.1. Classification (GTDB taxonomy): domain Bacteria; phylum Acidobacteriota; class UBA890; order UBA890; family UBA890; genus JASFRZ01. The sequence continues at coordinate 12,041 of JASFRZ010000010.1, read as the reverse complement.
CAGCTCGGCCCACTGCTTCGTCGCCGCCGTGCGGTAACGCAGCAGTCCGGTGCCGACGCCGGCGATCATCCGGACGTGGCTCGGCAACACGCCGAACTCGCCGTCAACACCCGGTGCGCGGAGGCTGTCGACGCGCTCGGCAACCAGCTGCCGTTCCGGCGTGACGATCTCGAGCAGGAAATCGGAAGCGATCCCGCCTCCGTGTGCTGCCTCTGCCATGGCGCTTTACTCCGCCTCGTGTACGGCGTGCTCGTGCTCGGCCTCGGTCATTGCCTCGGCTTCGGCGATGGCCTCACGCACCTCGGCGCTCTGTCCGGCGTCGGCCGACATCGTCTCGGCCTTCTCGCGCGCCTCCTCAATAGTACCCACCATCAGGAAGGCTTGCTCGGGCAGGTCGTCGTGCTTGCCGTCGATGATCTCGCGGAAGCTGCGAATGGTGTCCTCGAGCGAGACGTACTTGCCCGACATTCCGGTGAAGTTTTCCGCCACGAAGAAGGGCTGCGAAAGGAAGCGCTGCACGCGGCGGGCGCGACGCACGGTGATCTTGTCCTCGTCGGATAGCTCCTCCATGCCGAGAATGGCGATGATGTCCTGCAGGTCCTTGTAGCGCTGCAGGATACGGCGCACCTCGCGCGCCACCTGGTAGTGCTCCGCACTGATCACGCGCGGGTCGATCAGCGTCGAGGTCGAATCCAGCGGGTCGACCGCCGGGTAGATGCCGATCTCGGTGAGCGCGCGCGCCAGGTTCACGTTCGCGTCGAGGTGGGCGAAGGTGGTCGCCGGCGCCGGGTCCGTGAAGTCGTCCGCCGGCACGTAGATCGCCTGGATAGAGGTGACCGAGCCGGTCTTGGTGGCGGTGATGCGCTCCTGCAACTCGCCGAGCTCGGTGGCCAGGTTGGGCTGGTAGCCGACCGCTGAGGGCATACGGCCGAGCAGCGCCGACACCTCGGAGCCCGCCTGGGTGAAGCGGAAGATGTTGTCGATGAACAGCAGCACGTCCTGGCCGCCCTGGTCGCGGAAGTACTCCGCAACCGTGACGCCGGTCAGCGCGACGCGCAGGCGGGCCCCCGGGGGCTCGGTCATCTGACCGTAGATCAGCGACGTCTGGCTGATGACGCCGGACTCCTTCATCTCGAGCCACAGGTCGTTGCCCTCGCGGGTACGCTCGCCGACGCCGGCGAACACCGAGTAACCACCGTGCTGCTTGGCAACGTTGTTGATCAGCTCCATGATCAGCACCGTCTTGCCGACGCCGGCGCCGCCGAAGAAGCCGATCTTGCCGCCCTTCTTGAAGGGCACCAGCAGGTCGATGACCTTGATGCCGGTCTCGAACTGCTCGGTCTCGGTGGCCTGCTCGTCGAACGAAGGGGCGTGGCGGTGAATCGGCCAGCGCTCCTTGGCGTCGACCGGGCCGAGGCCGTCGACCGGCTCGCCGATGACGTTGAGCACGCGTCCGAGCGTCGCATCGCCGACCGGCGTGGAGATCGGGCCGCCGGTATCGAGCGCGTCCATGCCGCGCACCAGGCCGTCGGTCGATTGCATGGCAACGCAGCGCACGCGGTTCTCACCGAGGTGCTGCGCAACCTCGACGACGATGTTGATCTTCTGCGAGGACAGGACAGCGTCGTCCTTGATGCGCAGTGCCTCGTAGATCGGCGGCAAATCCTCGGAGGGGAACTCGACGTCGACGACCGGACCGACAACCGTCAGTACCTTGCCGACGCGTGGCGCGGCGCCCGTCTGCTCAGGGCTCGACATAGCTCAATCTCCTACTTCAGTGCTTCGGCTCCGCCGACGACTTCGAGGATCTCGGTGGTGATCTCCTCCTGGCGGATCTTGTTCATGGTCAAAGTCAGGTCTTCGATCAACTCGTCGGCGTTGCGGGAGGCGTTCTCCATCGCCGTCATGCGCGCGGCGTGCTCCGCCGCGACCGATTCGAGCATGGCGCGGAACACCTGCACCCGCACGTGCCCGGGAAGGATCATCTCCATCAAGGTGTCGGGGTCGGGCTCGTACAGATAGTCGACCAGCTCGACCGGCTCCAGGGCGGCTTCGTCCCGCTGTCGCTTGCCCTCGGCCCAGATATCGGCGAAGTCGAGGTCGACGGTCAGGCCTTCGATGCCCTTGAGGAACTCCATGCTGCCGCCGGTCTGCTGCTCGGCGACGATGCGCGCCGCCTCACGTGCAGTGACCTTGTCCTCGGGAAAGCGCAGCCCGACGATCGGCAGCAGCGGCTCCACCACCACCTCCTGGCGCATGACCGACTTGAACTCGTTGTAGATCACGTACACCGCATCGGTGCGCTGAGCGGTGAACTCCTCGATGAGCCAGTCCGCCACCACAGCGGCGTCGGAGAACTCCACATCCTTGAGGTAGTCGGTCCAGTACTGGCCGATAGTCCAGTCCTGCTTGCGGTAGGTGTCGTACGCCTTGCGGCCGACGAGCGCGAGTTGCACCGCCTGGTCCTGCCAGGAGTGCAGCGCGGTGTCGGCGCGGCGCAGGATGTTGGCGTTGAAGGAGCCGCACAGCCCCTTGTCCGAGGTGATCACCAGCACGGTGACGTGCTGCTCGTGCTCTGCGCGACGGAACAGCGGGTGGTCGCGGCGCTCGGTGCGCTCGGCGAGCCCGTTCATCACCTCCCAGGCCTTGTCCGAGAACGGGCGCGAGTTGATGATGCGGTCCTGGGTGCGGCGCAGCTTGGCCGCCGCCACCATGCGCATGGCGCGGGTGATCTGGCGGATGTTCTTGACCGAGCGAACGCGGCGTCTCAGGTCGAGTAGGGTTGCCATCAGCTAGCCTTCAATCGGGTTGCGCTCGCGGCGGTCGGTGATCGTTACTCGCCGGCCGCCGCGGCGATCTCGTCGCCTTCCTCTTCGATGACGTCGAGATCGGCCTGGGTCTTGTAGTCCTCGAGAGTCTTTCGCAGGCGCACTTCGAGGGCATCATCGAGCTTGCCGGCCGCCTCGATGTCGTCCCACAGCGCCGGGTCATTGACCTCGACGTAGCCGTAGAAGCCGCTCTCGAAGTTGCCCACCGCGGAGACCTCGAGGTCGTCGAGGAAGCCGTGCGTACCCGCGTAGATGATGCCGATCTGCTGCGCGACCCGCAGCGGTTTGAACTGGTCCTGCTTGAGAACCTCGGTGAGGCGCACACCGCGTGCCAGCTGCTTCTGGGTCGAGATGTCGAGGTCGGAGCCGAACTGCGCGAAGGCAGCAAGCTCGCGGAACTGCGCCAGCTCCAGGCGCAGCGAGCCGGCGACCTGCTTCATCGCCTTGATCTGCGCGGCTCCGCCGACGCGCGACACCGAGAGGCCGGCGTTCACCGCCGGGCGCACGCCCTGGTGGAAGAGGTCGGTCTCCAGGTAGATCTGGCCGTCGGTGATCGAGATGACGTTGGTCGGGATGTAGGCCGGGACGTCACCGGCCTTGGTCTCGATGACCGGCAGCGCGGTGAGCGAACCGGCGCCGAGCTCGTCGTTGACCTTGGCGGCCCGCTCCAGCAGGCGCGAATGCAGGTAGAAGACGTCGCCCGGGTAGGCCTCGCGACCGGGTGGACGGCGCAGCAGCAGCGACATCTCGCGGTACGCGTTGGCGTGCTTGGAAAGGTCGTCGTAGATGACCAGCGCGTGCTTGCCGTTGTCGCGGAACCACTCGCCCATGGCGCAGCCGGCGAACGGCGCCATCCACTGCACCGCTGCGGGCACCGACGCCGAGGCGTCGACGACAATGGTGTATTCCAGTGCGCCCGCGGCCTTGAGCTCCTCGACGGCGCGCGCCACCGTCGATTCCTTCTGGCCGATGGCGACGTAGATGCAGTACACGTCGGTGCTGCGCTGGTTGATGATCGCGTCGAGCGCCACCGCGGTCTTGCCGGTCTGGCGATCGCCGATAATCAGCTCGCGCTGGCCCCTGCCGATGGGGATCATCGAGTCGATCGACTTGATGCCCGTCTGCAGCGGCTCGGAGACCGGCTGCCGGGCGACGACACCGGGGGCGATACGCTCCATCGGGCCGGTCTCGGTGGCGTCCAGCGGGCCCTGGCCGTCGAGCGGCTCGCCCAGCGGGGTGACCACGCGGCCGAGCAGCGCCTCGCCGACCGGCACTTCGATGACACGCCCGGTGCGCTTGACGGTGTCGCCCTCCTTGACCGAGGTCGATTCCGACAGCAGCACCGCGCCGACGTTGTCCTCCTCGAGGTTCAACGCCACGCCGAAGACGTCGTTGGGAAACTCCACCAGCTCGAGCGCCATGCAGCGTTCGAGACCGTAGATGCGGGCGACGCCGTCGCCCACCGAGATGACCGTTCCGACTTCCTGGATGTCGATCTCGGTCTCATAGCCGGCGATCTGCTGCCGGATGATGCTGGAGATCTCTTCGGCCTTGATCTGCATTGAAATTGTTCCTGTTCGGTGTTTACGAGGACTCCAACCGCCCGCGGATCCGCTCGAGATGTCCCTTCAGGCTGCCGTCATAGATGACGTCGCCAATGCGGGTGACCACACCGCCGAGCAACTCGGAGTCGGTGCGGCGGGTGAGACGAACTTCACCGCCGGTGGCGGCGCGCAGGCTGTCTTCGAGCTGCGCGACTTGTCCGGGGTTCAGGGGTATGGAGGTGGTGATGTCGGCGGTCACGACGCCGAGGTGCTCGTCGACGAGCTCACCGTAGACTGCGGAGATCAGTGTGAGGTGGTCGAGGCGCTGCTTTTCGGCAACTAGGTCGACGAGGCGGCGAACGGGCTCGCTGACGCCGACCATTTGCGATATCTTGCCGAGAATTGCGGTTTTTTTCTGTGACGGGATGGCCGGGTTGACCACCAGCAGCTTCAATCCGTCGTGGCTGTCGATCGCCGCGACCAGCGCGGCGAGCTCCTCGTTGACGGTACGCTCCTGGCCCGGCGCGATCTCGATGACCGCTTCCAGCAGACCTTTGGCGTAGCGGCGGGCAACGGTGTGGCTCAGCATTCGCTCGTCCTTTCTACGCCATGCTCTGGCCGAGGCGCGCGACGTACTCGCGGATCAGGCGGTCCTGATCGTCGGCAGTGAGGTGCTCGGTGAGGCTCTGCTCGGCCATGTTGACCGCGAGATCGGCGACGAAGCCGCGCAGCTGGCGCTGCGCCGCGACCCGTTGATGGGCGATCTCGCGCTGGGCGACCTCGGCGATCTTGTCCGCCTGCGCCTTGCCGTCGACAGCGGCGCGTTCCTTTTCGCGCTCGGCATCGGAGCGGGCATCGGCCACCAACTCGGTGACCTCTTCCTCGATGCGCTCGAGCCGCTGCTGCGAGTCTCCCAGGATGGCCGCGGCTTCCAGCCGCTGCTCGGCGGCGAGATCGCGTGACGCGATGATCGCATTAGCGCGCTCGGCGAAAATCACCTTGAGGCCGGGGAACGAGAAGATGTCCTGGATCGCCGCAGGCGGAATCACCAGCATCCAGTACAGGAGGGCCACCAGGGCGATGAAGTTGGTCCACTTGGCGGGCCAGTACCACCATGCCTTGGGCGCGCCGTGCTCCTCCTCCTCGAAGCGCTCATGCACCTGCTCCTCCCCGGCGGGCGGCTCCTGCGGATCCTGGCCGACCGCGTGCTCGCCCGGCTCCTGCGGCGCGGCGTGCTCGGGCTCCTGGGCGGCAACCTGTGCGACGGTGCGCGGTGCCGGCGCCGCGGCCGCGGCGGTGACGAGTCCGGGCGCGACGGCGAGCAACAACACGGCGACGGCGAGCAACAACGGGCGGCGGGACGGCGTGCGGATTGCCATCAGTCCGATCCCCCTTGCTTGCCGACCGGTCGACCGAGTACGCGTTCGGTGATCATCCGGGCGAGCCGCTCGGCCTCGCCCTCGAGGTCCTTGCGTGCGGTGTCGATATCGGTGGCGATTTCCTGGCGCGCCTCATCGACCACCTTGTGCGCCTCACGGCGCGCTTCGGCCATGAGCTCGTCGCGGGTGGCGCGGCCGGAGCGGGCGGCGGCGTCGCGGATATCGTACGCTTCGCGGCGCGCTTCCTTGAGGCGCTGCTCGATCTCGTCGAGGCGCTCGTTCTGCACCGTGCGCGCCTCATCGAGCTCGCGGCGGGCTTCGTCGGTGCGTCGTTGACGCTCGTCGATGATGCGGCGCAGTGGCTTGAACAGAAACTGGTTCAGCACCAGGGTCAGCACCACCACCGCCGAGGCGACCGACAGAATCGTCGGGAGATGAGGAAAATTCTCCATGGCGGGTCAGGTCGTGGTAGGCGTGGAGGCTTGGGTCCGCACGAGGCGTGAGCCGGTCTCGAATGAAAAGTAGGTAGTGAACGACCCCGGGATGGAGTCGGCGCTTGTCGTTGACGCGAGTCCGGTGGTGGAACCTACGACGCTACTTCTTCAGACCGGCGAGAATGTCGGTGAGCTGATCGACGATCTGCGCCCTGGTCTCCGCGTCAGCAACGGATTCTAACAGCCTCCCGGAAGCCTCGGCAAGCAAACCGAGGACCCCTTCGGCGACCACTTTGGCGACCTCCGCGTCGAGCTCTTCGGTCTCCAGCGTGAGCTCCATTTCGCCCGGCGCGCCGCGGGTGTGGTCGGTCGACAGGCTGATCACCTTGTCGGCGTTCGAAGCGTACTCGTACACGTGCGGACCGAGGGCTCCGCCGGCCTCGACCCGCTGCTCGAAGCCGTTCTTGCGCAGCGCCTCGGCGAACTTGTCGGCCAGCATAAGAGTGAAGTGCTCGGGGCCCAGGTACTCGTAGATGGTCTGCATCGTTGCCTCTCCTCGTCAGCTGGCGTCGGCGGGCTGTTCGCCATCGCGCCGTCCGGAGCCGCCGCTCTGGAACAACGGCACCAGCGCGATGGGCGCGATCAGTGTGGTGACCATGGTCATCAGGATCGATACGCCGAAGATGGTCGAGTCGATGATCCCCGCCGCCAGCCCGACGCCGGCGACGATCAGCGCGACCTCGCCGCGCGGCAGCATGCCGAAGCCGATGCGCGTCGCGCCGCGCCCGTTGAAGCCCACGAGCAGAGCCGGGAGGCCGCAGCCGAAGATCTTCGAGATGATGGCAAGTAAGCTGATCACGGCGCCGAAGGCCAGCGCTCCGAGCATCGCCCGCACGTCGACCAGCATCCCGAGCACGACGAAGAAGATCGGCACGAACACGTTACCGACCTCGGCGATGCGTTCCTCCAGGTAATGCGACAGCTTGGTGTCGGAGAGCACGAGGCCCATCGAGTAGGCGCCGATGATCATCGCTAGGCCGAACATCTCGGCCACCGCACCGGCGATGAAGGCCAGGCCGACCGCCAGCGCGACCGCGGCGCCTCGCGACTTGAACCAGCCGAGAAACGAGGCGATGTACTTGGCGATCATGAGGCCGACGATCATGAAGGTCAGGTAGAAGCCGACCGCCTTGCCGGCCACGCCACCGGCGATGCCCCAGTCGAATTCGCCGCTCTGCGCCAGGCCGATGACCACCGCCAGCACCATGATGCCGATGACGTCGTCGACCACCGCGGCGCCCAGGATGGTGACGCCTTCCGGCGTATCCAGCTTGTGGATATCGGATAACACGCGCGCCGTGATGCCCACCGAGGTGGCCACCATGATCGCTCCCATGAACAATGCGTGCCCGTCCATGAGACCGTCTGCGTGGCCCATCCACACGGTGGCGACCTGGCCGAGGATGAACGGGGTAATGACGCCGCCGACGGCGATGAACGTCGCTGGGCCGGCGTACCGCAGGAAGCTCTGCAGGTCGGTCTCTATGCCGGCGATGAAGAGCAGCAGGACAACGGCGATCTGCGCCACCGCCCATAGCTCCGTCGAAACCGGCAGCTCGGCGCCCGGCGCCGGAACGGGAAACAGCGCCTGGTGCAGACCCGGAATCATGATCATGCTGCCGAGGGCGAACGGTCCGAAAATGACGCCACCAACCAGCTCGCCCAACACGCTGGGCTGCTTGAGGTAGCGCTCGGTGATCTCGCCGGCGATCTTGGCAATGAACAGAATCACGCCGAGCTGTAGGGCGAGCACCATGATCTCGTGGGTTACGCCACCTTGCTCCACTTGGCTTACCTCCCTGACGGCTTTCGTTGGGGATGGTTCTGAATTGCGTGTCGCTTCGCCTTCGGACTATCCGGCCGGGTTCGGCTTGGGCGGCGGCGTGACGGCTTTGGACGGCTTCGCGGCGGGCTCGGGTGCAGGCTTGGGCTGCGGCTTGGCATCGGAGCCGCCTTCGTCCGGCATCTCGCAACTGCCGCGGAACACCGCGCCGGTCTCGATCGCCAGCTTTCCAGTGACGATGTTCGCTTCGACCACGCCGCCGTCGCGAATCGTCAAGCGGCTCTTGGCCTGCACCTTGCCGCGCAACGTTCCCTGAACTTCGAGCTCGCCGACGACGATGTCGGCGTCGACCTGTGCCGTCGGGCCGAGGATGAGCTTGCCCGGAGATTTGACGTTGCCTTCGAAGCGGCCGTCGATCTGAACGGCGCGCTCGAACCTCAGCGTCCCGTTGATCTGGGTTCCTTCCGCCAGGCGGCCGTCGAGCCCGCCACCGATGTCGTTCATCAGGACTTTCCTCCTGTGCTGCCGAGCAGCTGTTCGTACAAGCGATCGAGTTCTTCGAGGGACGTGAAACGGATCTCGATACGACCTTTCTCCTTGCCGTGGATCTTTACCGGAGCTCCGAGCGCGCGGGCAAGGCGATCCTGTGCCGCGACGGTATCAGGATCTTGGGCTCGCGTCGTGCCGCTCTTACTCGTGCGCGCGCGCCGAACGCGCGACTCCGTCTGCCGTACGCTCAAGCCTTTGGCCGCCACCTCCTCTGCCAGACGGCTCTGGGCGGCCGCACCGCTGAGGCCGAGCAGCGCACGCGCGTGGCCCATACCGAGCACGCCGTCGACCACCAGCTCCTGAACTCGCTCGGGCAGCGACAACAGGCGGATGTAGTTCGCCACCGTGCTGCGCTCGCGGCCGACCCGCTCGGCGACCTGCTCCTGGGTCAGGCCGGCTTCGCTGGCGAGGAACTCGTAGGCGCGTGCTTCTTCGATCGGGTTCAGGTCCTCGCGCTGCACGTTCTCGATCAGCGCGAGCTCGAGCGACTCGAGCGTCGTTGCCTCGCGCACGATGACCGGTACACTGCGCCAGCCGGCGCGCTGCGCCGCCCGCCAGCGGCGCTCGCCGGCGATGATCTGGTAGTCGTCGCCCTCCTGTCGCACCACCAGCGGTTGCAGCATGCCGCGCTCGCGCAGCGACGACGCCATGCTCTCGAGCGCCGATTCCTTGAAGTGCTCGCGCGGCTGGCGCGGGTTCGGACGCACGCGATCGATGTCGACCTCGATGACCGCGCCGACCGCCGGAGTTTCGTTCTTATGCTTAGTCGCTAAAGGTTTAGGCGCCGCTTGCGGCAGCAGAGCCTCAAGCCCGCGCCCGAGCGCTTTCCTTGCCATGCTTGATTACCTCGCGCATCAAAGACAAATAGCTCTGGGCTCCCGCGGAGCGCAGATCATACAGGATGATCGGCTTGCCGAAGCTCGGTGCCTCCCCCAGCCGGACGTTACGCGGGATGACGGTATCGAATACCAGCTCCTCGAGGTGCGCGCGCACCTCTGCCTCGACCTGGCGCGACAGGTTGGTGCGCTCATCGGCCATGGTCAGCAAGATACCCTCGACCTCCAACTCGGGGTTCACCGCCGCGCGCACCCGCTCGACCGTATCGAGCAGATCGGTGAGCCCCTCGAGCGCGTAGTACTCGCACTGGATCGGCACCAGCGTGCTGTCCGCGGCGGTCAGTGCGTTGACCGTCAGCAGGCCGAGCGAAGGCGGGCAGTCGATGATGATGAAATCGTACGCTGCACGCGCCGGCTCGAGAGCCCGTCGAAGATGAAACTCGCGGCTCGTTGCCCCCACCAACTCGACCTCCGCGCCGACCAAACGGCGCGCCGAGGGAACGACCTCGAGGTGGTCGAAGTACACCTTGCGGACGGCCTCCTCGACCGGCACCTCGCCGAGAAGCACTTCGTAGCTGCTGGGCATCTCATCGCGCAGCTCGACCCCCAGCCCGCTCGTGGCGTTTCCCTGTGGGTCGAGGTCGATGAGCAGCGTGCGCCACTCCGCCGCCGCCAGATTGGCCGCCAGGTTGACCGCCGTCGTGGTCTTGCCGACGCCGCCTTTCTGGTTTGCTACGGCAATGATTTTTGCCATTGCGGCAAGGTAGCACGACGAAAGCAATCCGGCAGCGTCCGCACCTTGCTTCCATCGCGACCTCGGCGACGATGTTCCACGTGAAACATCAGCGCCTCTTATTCCGGAGAGTGTTCCACGTGGAACATCACCGTGTAGCGCCCGTGCGAAACAGCAAGACCACTCCCGAGGGTATGGGGCAGCGAGCGGCCGTAGGCGACGAGAGGCCGGGGTGGGTGGTGAGCCCAGGAAAGAAGAAGAAAGCCGCGCTATGCCGAAGCCGCTCAGTCCTGCGGCATTTCCAGACTGACGACATACCCCTGATTGAGATGCGGCAGATTCAGGATCCGCCGGATACTCCAGCCCGCCTGCGCCGCCGGCCCCCACTCGGGATCGCGTGTCGGCTCGACGCCGGCGCTGAGGTAGCGGCGCATGGCGCGCAGCGTTTCCTCGCCGACGAAGACGATCGCGCGCCCACCCGGGACCATCAGTGGGGCGCCCAGGCCCAACAGGCCACCCCAGCCGGTCCAGGCGCGAGCCGTCAGGATGTGTACCGGTGGCTCGAGCTCGCCGCCGGCAACCAGCTCTTCGTAGCGGCCTTCCAGAACCTGAGCGTCCTCGAGCTCGAGAACGTCGATGACCTCGCGCAGGAAGGTCCCCTTCTTGCCGTTGGCCTCCACCAGCAGGCACTCGCGCTCCTCATCGAGGATCTTGAACGGCAGCCCCGGGATGCCGGCGCCGGAACCGACGCACAGAATCACCGGGCCGGCTCCCCCAAGTAGCTGCATGGCCATCGCGGGCTCGGCGAAGTGGCGCAGGATTGCCGCCGGGCGCTCGCGGATCGAGGTCAGGTTGATCTTCTCGTTCCAGCGCTCAAGAAGCTCCAGGTATACCGCGAAGGCCTCCGCCTGGTGCAGGTCGAGGGGGAGACGGTGCTTGCGGAAAACGGCGCTGATCTCCTCGACCATCGCCGGATCTGGCGAAGCTCTCATCGCCTTCTCACTCGCCGCGTGCCGGCCGCCAGGCCGTTATCCGCGGCGCCCCTTGTTGCCGCGGCCGCCGCGGCCGCCGCTCTGTGGAATGACCTGAACGTTCTTCAGAAAGCCGCTACCGCGCGAGCGCGTCGTGACCGCCGGATCCTCTGCCAGCGCCAGGTGTACCAGGCGCCGCTCGTACGGGTTGAGCGGCTGTGTCTCCTGCGTGCGCCCGCTCTGCTTGGCGCTGTGCGCCACCTGGTAAGCAACGTCGGCGAGTTCCTGGTCGCGGCGGGAGCGGAAGTCGCCGGCGTCGACGCGGATCTTGGTGCCACGCGCCATGCGGTTGCGGAAAGCGTTGTTGGCGATCAACTCGAGCGCTGACAGGCAACGGCCGTTGCCCTCGAGCAACGCCTCCTTGTCGCCACCGGCGACAGTTGCCAGAAAGCCGTCCTCTTCTGCCGCCACTTCGACGGTGCACTCGAACTCCATGTCGTGAAAGATCTGCTCGAGCAGCGCGCTGATGTCACCGAGCTCGACGTTCGTTTCGCCCTCCGCAGGACCGCTCCTGGCGGACTCTTCTTCCTTCGCGGGGGTGTCCTCGCTCTTGTCTTGGTCGGCCGCCGCGCGCTCATCTTCCTCCTTCTCCGCCTCCTCGACGTCCCCTGCCCTTTCGGTCTCCTGCGCCTCCTCCGGCTGCTCTTCACCCTGCTGCTCGTCTTCGGCCGCAGCCTCCGGCGTCTCCTGCGCCTCCTCTTCGGGCTCTTCCACGGCGGGTTCAGGGGCGCTCTTCCACGCCTTGATGACGACCGTGTCATCAGCAAGCCCCCAGAAGTCCTGCTTCTTCTCGACCACTTCGTGCTGCAGCTCGCTCGCCGCAACGCCGAGCGCGGCCGCGGCCTTCTCCAGCGCCTCTTCCAC